>JANOHV010000235.1:0-21514 GCA_031406795.1 Candidatus Rokuibacteriota bacterium | reverse complement strand
GCTGCTCGCGCAGTCGGCCGACCTGCTCCTCGAGGGCGTCGACGCGCTTCTGGCCGCGATCAGAAAGCAGGCCCGGCGCTACAAACACACGCCGATGGCCGGGCGCACGCACGGCATGCACGCCGAGCCGATCACGTTCGGCCTCAAGCTCTGCTCCTGGTACGAAGAGATGCGGCGCAACCGCGAGCGCCTTGTGCGGGCGCGCGTCAGCATCGCGGTCGGGAAGATCTCCGGGGCGGTCGGCACCTACGCCCACCTCGACCCGGCCATCGAAACCGAGGTCTGCAGGAAGCTCGGACTCGTGGCCGACCCGATCTCGACGCAGGTGGTCCAGCGCGACCGCCACGCCGACTATCTGCTGGCGCTCGCGCAGCTGGCGACCTCGCTCGAGAAATTCGCGCTCGAGATCCGCCACCTGCAGCGGACCGAGGTCGGCGAGGTCGAAGAGCCGTTCACCACCGGGCAGAAGGGTTCCTCGGCGATGCCGCACAAGAAGAACCCGATCATCTCCGAGCAGATCTGCGGGCTCGCGCGCGTGATGCGCGGCTACGCGCTCGCGACGCTCGAGAACAACCCGCTCTGGCACGAGCGCGACATCTCGAACTCCTCGGTCGAGCGGATCGTCCTGCCCGACGCCTCGATCCTGATGGACTACCTGCTCGACCGCATGACCTACCTGGTCGCCGACTTCGTGGTGCATCCGGACGTCATGAAGCGC
This sequence comes from Candidatus Rokuibacteriota bacterium, assembly GCA_031406795.1. GTDB lineage: Bacteria > JAUVQV01 > JAUVQV01 > JAUVQV01 > DATDCY01 > DATDCY01. The sequence continues at coordinate 20,796 of JANOHV010000235.1, read as the reverse complement.
AACCTCGGGCTCACGGGCGGACGGATGCACTCGGAGACGGTCATGCTCGCGCTCACGCGTACCGGCCTGCGGCGCGAGCAGGCCTACGAAATCGTCCAGCGCAACGCCATGGAGGGGATGCGCTCCGGGCGGCCGCTGCGCGAACTGCTGGGGGCCGATCCCGAGGTCGCCAAGAGGCTCGACGCGGCGCAGCTCGACGCGGCATTCGACCCGAAGCACGCGCTGCGATGGACGGACGCCATCTTCAAACGGATCTTCGGCGGTGGCGCGAGGCGGTCCGCCGCCCGCCGCCGCGGGTAGGGCGGGGCGAGGACGACGCCGATGCAGAACTGGCTCCTCGCGCTGCCCTGGCCGGCGGTGATCTTCGGCTGTCTCACCCTCGGCCTGGCGCCGTTTGCGCCGCCGCACCTGTTCGAGAAACTCGCGCTGCTCGCGCGGGGCGAGCTGCGCAAGCCCGTCGACTGGTTCGACCTGCTCTTTCACGCGGCCCCCTGGCTGGTCGCGCTCGCCAAGGGGCTGCTCTCGCTGAAGAAACCATGACCGGCGCGATGGCCCCGGCCGACGACCCGGACGGCCTGGTGACGGTCGGGCGCTTCATCGACCCGATCGAGGCGCAGTTCGCCCGCAGCCTGCTCGAGTCCGACGGCCTGACCAGTTACGTGCAGGGCGGCGGTCTCGGCTCGCTGCTGCCGACTGCGACCATGTTCCCGATTCTGCTGCAGGTGCGCGCCGGCGACGCCGACCGCGCGGCCGAGATTCTCGCCGCCGTGCCGGGCCCCCCGGCGCCCGCCGATGATCCGGCCTGACCCCGGACTCACCGGCGACCGCGGCGGCGAGATGCCCGATCCGGCCGGGGTCCCGGCGGCCGGCGGCGTGCTGCCCCGGGCCGCGGACGCCACCGCCCAGGCGGTCGCCGCCGAGTGGATCGTGGCGTTCCTCCGCCCGGTCGGCCTCGTCGCTTTCGCGCTCATCGGCTGGCTCAAGCCGCCGAACCACCCGGTCGAGCTCTCCCTTCTCTGGTTCTTCGTTGCCGTCGGCGCGCTCTACGCGGTCTACATCTTCCACCTGCTGATGGGGGGGCGCGTCGCCCGTGACCTGCCGCATTACCTCTCCTTTCTCCTGCTCTGCGACATCCTGCTGCTCGTGGCGCTCACCTACTTCTCGAACATCTTCCACCAGGGGCTGCTGTTCTTCTTCCACCTGCTGATCATCGTCGTCGCGCTGCGGGCGAACTTCCGCTTTAGCCTCGCCATCGGGCCGATCATGATCGTCGCCTACTATCTCTCGGTGCTTTTGGCTGCGGGGGAGGTCTCCCCCGGCCGATTCCTCCTCGACGCGGTCGGCCTCGTCGGCGTCGCGCTGGTCTGCGGCTGGTTCGCGGAGGGACGGTCCAAGGCCTGGCGTCTCGTGCGCGCGGTGGATCGGGATCTGGCCGCGACGGCGTCCGATCTCGACGCGGCCCGCCACGAACTCGATGTGCTGAGGCGCTCCCAGGAGCTGCAGCGGGATTTCTTCGCCATCATCAGCCACGAACTGCGCACGCCGCTCACCGGCATCATCGGCTACAGCGACCTGATGCTGCTCGGCGAGGTCGGGGGGCTCGAGGAGCGCCAGCGCGAGTTCATCCGGGAGATCATGGGCAAGGGGATCGACCTGCTGAACCTCATCGACAACATCCTCAACATCCACAAGGTGCAGAGCGGACGCTGGTCGCTGCGGCTCGGGCCCGTGGACCCCGCGCGGCTCGTCGAGGACGCGCTCGCCACGGTCCTGCCCGAGGCGAAGAAGAAAGGCGTCGCGATCGACTTCGACCGCCTGGGCGAGTTGCCCGAGATGATCGCCGACGGCGACAAGGTGAAGCTCGTGCTGCTGAACATCCTCGCCAACGCCGTCCGGTACACGCCGGCCGGCCGGCGGGTGCGGGTCGTGGCCGAGGTCGTCGTGGACGCCACGCTCGAGGCGCGCTTTCCGCACCTGATCTCGAACGCCGAGGCGGTGCGCATCCTCATCGCCGACGAGGGCCCGGGGGTCGCCCCGGACGACCGGCCGCATATCTTCGAGCTCTTCTACCGGGGTCGGGGGCTCTCCCGCGATTCCTCGCCGAGCCGGATGGGTCTCGGCCTCGCCGTGGCCAAGGAGATCGTCGATCTGCACTGGGGGCGGATCTGGATCGAGGAGGCCCCCGGCGGGGGCAGCCAGTTCTGCTTCACGCTGCCGCTGCGCCCGCTGCGCACCGCCCGCAAGGTGGCGCTCGTGACCAGTTCCTTCAAGATCGAAACCATCATCGAGGGGCTGCTGCTCCAGTTCAGCGAGGAACTGCGGAAGAAGCGGCTCACCGTGGAGCGCGCCGGGTGGCCCGCTGCCGACGGTCGGCCGTACATGCTGACGGCCGACCGCCAGCTCCTGCAAAGCGTGCTGTTCAACGTGCTCAACAACAACATCCGCTATGCCTACCCCGGGACCGGCATCTTCGTCTCGATCGAGCGGTTCGCGGCGGCCGGGCGGGTGCGCATCCGGCTCGCCAACCGCGGGGAAATCCTGCTCGAAGGTCTGGTGGAGCAGGTCAACCGGGGGCAGCCGGCCGCGCAGAGCGACGAGAACCTCGATCTGCGGCACGTGCACGTGAACCTCGCGCTGGCGCGTGATATCATCGAAAGCCATGGGGGGACGTTCCTGCTGGAGACTCTTGGCCGCCAGGGTGCTGCCGTGACGATCGTCCTCGCCGCAACGTAGGGGGTGCCGGGCCGTGAGCAGTGAGAATCCCGCGAAGATCAAGGTGCTCATCGTCGAAGACGAGGAGACGAGTCTGCACGTGCTGACGCTGGCTTTGCAGCGCCACAACCGCCAGTTGTTCTTTGCGCGTGACGGTGAAGAGGCAGTGCGCCTCGCGACCAGCGAGCGGCCCGATCTGATCGTGATGGACATGATGCTGCCGAAACTCGACGGCTTCGACGCGACCCGACGCATCAAGTCCGACCCGATGCTGGCGGCGATACCCGTGGTAGCGCTCACCGCGCGCACGGGCGATTTTGACGAGCGCAAGGCCCGGGAGGCCGGCTGCGTTGATTACGTCACGAAGCCGTACCGGATCGACCATCTGCGGGCCCGGCTTGCCGCGTATCTCGGGTAACCCGGCGCGAGCAGCCGCCGGTCGGCCGGCCAGGGTGGCTGGCGACGGCCGGTCATGAAGCGCATCCTGCTCATCGAGGACGGCCGCCCGTTCTGGCCGCGCATCCGGGACCTCCTGGCGAAAGTCAACGCGGTCGTGGCGGAGGTGGGCAGCGGGGACTCCATCGGGGCGGCCATGGCGGCGAGGCCCGATCTCGTGCTCATCGGCGACACCCGCCAGGCCGCCCTGCAGCCGGGCTGGTGGGACGGCGCGCTGCTGGTCCTCGAAAAAGGCCGCCCGCCCGATCTGGTCACCCCGATCGGACAGGGAGCGCACCGGATGGCGGCGTCGAGCAGCATCGGCGAGCGCGCGTTTCTCTCGCTGACCTCGCGGCTGCTCGGCGTCTCGGAGCGCCGCCTCTTCCGGGCGGTGATCGGGATCAAGCGCGCGGGAGGCGAGCATGTGCACATGGGGGCCTCGCGCGAGTTCAGCCTCACGGGACTCTCCTTCTCGCTGGCGGTCGACCTGCAGCTCTCCGAGCGGATCCTGATCTCGTTCTTCGTCCCCGGCGCCCGCCGCCGTGTCTCGCTCGAGGGCGAGGTCGTGCGCGCCTTCGACGACCCCGAGGACGGCCCGCACTGCTTCGGGGCGCGGTTCGTGGGTCTCTCCCCCGATGAACAGCAGGTGCTGAAGCGCTTCGTCTGGGCCGAGGAGTGAGCGCCGCCGCCTTTTGACTCGCCGCGCAGCTCCGACTACAATACCCGACACGGGCACACGGGCAACTCTGCCGACAGCAAAGGAGCGGACAAACGATGTTGAAAAAGCAATCGAAGCCGGTCGCGCACGTTACCCTCCCGAAAGAGACGCCGGCGTTCTTCTGCGCCAATTGCGGCGCCGTGTCGCTCGACCCGAACAAGATCTGCAAGGTGCAGGGCAAGGGGACCAAGGCCGATTGGTGCGGGATTCCGGACAACAATCCGCCGCGCCAGTGCGTCAACCGCAAGAATAACATCCGCTGGGTCTGCGCCACGTGCAACAAGGTCTCGGTCAATGCCGAGCTGCTCTGCGAGCCGCGGGAGATGCCCAAGCCCTAGGGGAGAGCCCGGCACCGGCGAGGGACACCCATGCTCACCAATCAGCGCAAGAACGGCCCCGACTTCCAGCTCGAGGACTTCACGCGGCAGGATCCCTGGAGGATGTTCCGCATCATGGCGGAATTCGTCGAGGGCTTCGAGGCGCTCGCGGATTGCGTCCCGGCCGTGTCGATCTTCGGCTCGGCGCGCGCGACTCCGGACCATGCGGACTACCAGAAGGCCGAGGCGATCGCTCGCCAGCTCGCCCGGGAGGGCTTCTCGATCATCACCGGCGGCGGCCCGGGCGTCATGGAGGCGGCGAACAAGGGCGCGTTCGAGGCCGGCGGCCGGTCGGTGGGCTTGAACATCGAACTGCCGATGGAGCAGTCGCCGAACCCCTACTCGAACATCAGGGTCAGCTTCCGCTACTTCTTCGTCCGCAAGGTGATGTTCGTCAAGTATGCCTCGGGATTCGTCATCCTCCCCGGCGGATTCGGGACGCTGGACGAATTGTTCGAGTCGATCACCCTGATGCAGACCAGGAAGATCAGGCCCTTTCCCGTCGTGCTGGTCGGCCGCGAGTACTGGAGCGGGCTGCTGAGCTGGATTCAGGACGTAATGATGCGGGATCAGAAGATTTCGGCGGAGGACCTCGCGCTGCTCCGGGTGGTCGACACCGCCGAAGAGGCGATCGCGGTCATCCACAAGTTCTACCCGTCGGCCGCCCGCGCGTGACGGGGTGTGACCGGAAGCCGGCGATTCCTGCGAAAAGTGGTTTCCTTTTTTCGTGAGAGATCCTATACTTGGAACCAGTAGGATGATAAAGAACCTTTCGCCGACCGGGCCTGCTTCACCCGCGCCGCGGCGTGACCTCCTGTCGCGCCGGGTTGCGGCGTGCGCGCTGGCGTGCATGATCGCCGGACTCGCGCTTCCTTCGGCGACGAGCACGGCCGAAAAACCAGTGGTGCTCGCGTCGATCCCGCCGCCCGCCCCCCCGCAGTGGGGTGAACTCGAGGGTTTCCTCGCCGGCGTGCGCGGGCGTTTCCGCGGCGTGATCTCCTACTACATCGAGGATCTGCAAACCGGCCGGACGCTCGTCTGGAACGAGAACCAGCAGCTCCCGGCGGCGAGCGTCATCAAGCTGCCGATCGCCGTCTCGGTTTTCGAGCAGGAACTGGCCGGCAAGATCCAGCTCGATGCCGAGGTGGTGCTCAAGGCGACCGACAAGGCCGACGGCAGCGGCGTGCTCAAACGCACGCGATCGGGGACGAAACTCACCGTCGCGAACCTGCTCGAACTGATGCTGCAGCGCAGCGACAACACGGCGACAAACATCCTGACCGACCTGCTGGGCCTGGAGGAGATCAACGGCTCCTGCCACCGCCAGGGACTCACGGCGACCTGCATGCCCCGCTACATCATGGATCTGACGGCGCGCGACAACAAGATCGAGAACTACACGAGCGCCACGGACATGGGGCGCCTGCTCAAGGCCCTCTACGCCAAGCAGATCCTCGACCCGCCGGCCAGTGAGCAGCTGCTCGAGATCCTCAAGGGGCAGCACGTCCGCGACCGGCTGCCGCGCTATCTGCCGGCGGGGGTCGTCGTCGCGCACAAGACCGGCCTGATGAAGGACGCCTGCCACGACGTCGGCATCCTCTACGGGCGCAACCACGACTTCGTGATCGCGGTGCTCACCACCGAGTTCGGCTCCTTCACGCAGGCCAAGCAGGCGATCGGCCAGATCGGGCGCGCGGTCTACCAGTACGACGCGGGCGAGCCGATCACGATCGCGAAGGTCGTGCGGCGGAAGAATCTGAAGCCCGCGCCGGCGAAAGCCGCCCCGGCGCAGGCTTCGAAGCGCCGCAAAGGCCGAGGTTAGCAGAGCTCGCCGAGAGCCGCCGCCACCCGTTCGATCCCGGCCCCGATCCGCTCGCGCGAGAGCGCGAACGAGAAGCGCAGATGCTCATCCGAACCGAATGCCGTTCCGGGGACGATCGCCACCTGTGCCGCCGAGAGCAGGTAGTCCGACAGCGCCGCGGAGCCGGCGATCGGGTTCCCCCCCGCCGTACGCCCGAAGTAAGCCGAAAAGTTCGCGAAGGCGTAGAACGCCCCCTGGGGCTCCGGGAGGCTCACGCCGGGGATGCGCCTGAGCAATTGCGCAATGTGGTCCTTGCGCGCAGAAAACTCGAGCACCCACCCCTGGAGCGTCTCCTTCGGGCCGCGCAGCGCCGCGACCGCGCCTTTCTGGGCGAAGGACGTGGCGTTGCTCGTGCTGTGGTCCTGCACCGTGGTCATCGCGGCGATGACCGCCTTTTCGCCGGCCGCATAGCCAAGCCGCCACCCCGTCATCGAGTAGGCCTTGGAGAAGCCGTTGACCACGAGCGTGCGTCTCTTGATCTCCGGCCCGAGCGAGGCGATCGAAACGTGCCGGAAGCCGTCGTAGGTGAGCGGCTCGTAGATCTCGTCGGAGACTACGAAGAGGTCGCGTTCGACGGCCAGCGCCGCCAGCGCTTCGAGTTCCATGCGCTCGAGCCCGCAGCCGGTGGGATTCGAGGGCGAGTTCACGATCAGAACCTTCGTGCGGGGCGTGATCAGGGGGCGCACGGCGTCGGCCAACAGGCGGAACCCCTCCTTCTCGTCGGACGGAACGAAGACGGGGCGCCCGCCGGCGAGCCGCACCATTTCCGGGTAGGAGACCCAGTAGGGGGCGGGGATGAGCACCTCGTCGCCGGGGTCGAGCGCCGCCTGGAAGAAGTTGAAGAGCGAGTGCTTCGCGCCGCAGGATACGAGGATCTGGGCCGGCTCGTAGGCCAGGGAGTTGTCCTCGAGCAGCTTGCGGCAGATCTCTTCGCGCAACTCCGGGATGCCGGCGGTCGGCGTGTACTTGGTGAAGCCGGCCTCGAGCGCGTCGATGGCGGCCTGCTTGATCGGGGCCGGCGTGTCGAAGTCCGGCTCGCCGGCGCCGAAGCCCACGATATCCACTCCCTGCTGTTGCAGCGCGCGCGCCTTGGCGGTCAGCGCGAGCGTGGCCGAGGGGACGATTTCCGAGAGGCGGCTGGTGAGTTTCATAGCGCTGGTCCTTTCGTTCTGCGGGTGCGGCCGGCGCTGCGCGTGCCGTAGCTGGCGCGCAGGCGCTTCTCGACGACCGGCGGGACGAGCGCCGATACCGGCCCGCCGTAGCTGGCAATCTCCTTGACGATGCTCGAGGAGAGGTAGATGTAGTGGATGCTCGGGGCGAGAAAGATGGTCTCGATCTCCGGGCGCAACTGGCGGTTGGTCAGGGCGATCTGGAGTTCGTACTCGAAGTCCGAGACCGCGCGCAGGCCGCGCAGGATCGCGATGCAGTCGTGCTTCCGCGCGAAGTCGATCAGGAGTTCGTCGAAAAGGACGACTTCGATCCCCGGGTCGTCGCCGACGGCCTCGCGCGCCATGGCCAGGCGCTCTTTCGCGGGGTAGAGCGGTCCCTTCTGGGGATTGCGGGCGACCGCGACGACGACGCGGTCGAACACCGCGCGCCAGCGGTGGATCAGGTCGAGATGCCCATTGGTGATCGGGTCGAAGGTCCCGGGGTAGATCCCGGAGCGTCTCATGCGCCATCCTCCTCGCGTTCGAAAATCGTCAGCATCGTGTCGCCGAACCGCCGCTCGTCGGCGAGCCGCCAGCCGGGGGCCGCGGGGAACGCCGTGCCGCGCCGGTGCTGGACGTACAGGCGGCACCGGGCGGGAATGATAGCACGCAGCCCCGCGGCGTGCACGCAGGCGGCGGCGGTGCCGGTGTCGTAGGGCGGGTCGAGGAAGGCGAAGTCGAAGCGCTCGCCGCGGCGCGCCAGATCGTCGGGGGCGCGGATGGCGTCGCGGCGCAGGATCGCCGCGCGCTCGAGGGCGCCGAGCGCCTCGAGGTTGCGGCGGATGACGGCGAGGGCTGCGGGGTGATTGTCGACCAGAGTCGCATGCGCCGCGCCGCGGCTGAGCGCCTCGATGGCGACCGCGCCGCTGCCGGCGCACAGATCGAGGAAGCGGCTGCCGGCGATGCGCGGCCCGATGATGTTGAAGAGCGCCTCGCGCAGCATCGCGGGGCTCGGCCGGACGGCCGGCCCCGGCACGGTGTGAATGGTGCGGCCGCGAAATTCCCCGGCGGTGATGCGCAGGCTCATGGCGTCACCGGGCAGGGGTGCGGGATGAGACCGTGCAGAGGGCGGTGGCGGTGCGGCGCCGTGCGGCCGCCAGCTGCGCGCTCGACCTGGGCTTGCCCGCACCTGCGCTCGAAGCGTGCAACTCGCCCCGCCGGGCGGGGCTCGGACAGCACCCTTCGCCCCTGCGGGGACGCTCCGGTGCGGTCGCCCAGGTGCCCTCGCGCTCCGCCACGCGGCCACCCGTCACCGCGCCGCCCCCGCCCCAAGGCTCGGGATGAAATGGTCCTGTTACGACGTTCATGTGGTCAATACTATGCGATGCAGCGGCTTATTCGCCAGTACTGACCTTTGTGGCTGTGTAGGAATGCCTTATCAGAGCAAAGTATTTCCGATACACTCCCTCAATGCCGGTATGTGCCAGCGCCACCGGCAATGTGATTTGTGTCGAGGAAGAAAGAAAATTGCGCTGATATGAATCGCCACCATTTCACGGTTTCGCTTGCTGCGGTGCGTTCTCTCCCCGGCGAGGATGCCTCAGGTCGAGTGTGGGCTGACCCTATAGACCAGGACCGTCTGCGTAACGAGTATCATTTCTTGGGGAAGGAATCCAGGTGTCTGCCGAAGGGGATCTTCTGGACATTGCTGTTCCGGAACCCGGCGACATTGAGCTGGTGAGGGCGACGAAAGCCGCGTCAAAGGCGTCAGAGGCATCGCTCCGCGGCGACTACAAACGAGCGTGTGATCTCTATGCAAAGGCTCTCGCAGCGGATCCGGGTCGCCTGGAGACGCGGCGGGATCTGGCGATGGTGTACTTCGAACTTGGTGACCATCAGAAGGCACGTACGCTTCTGCGCGAAGTTCTGCTGCTCAATCCGCAGGATCCCTGGGCGCACGTGGTCATGGCGAATTCGTTCGTGAAGCGAGACCGCAATCTGGACCGGGGCGAGCAGCATTTTCTCTGCGCCCTGCAGGTTGCGCCGAAAGACCCCTGGGCGCTCAATGGCCTCGGGGTGCTCTTTCTCGAAAAAGATTGCGCTCTCGATGCTCTGGACGTATTCAGCAGGGTGGTCGATGCCGCACCCGCGTTCCCCAATGGCCACCTCGGCCGCGCTCGGGCACTGGAGTTGCTTTCGCGGTATCAGGAGGCGTCCGCCGCGCTCGAGCGACTCTTTGTCGAAGCTGACCGGGCGGATGCGCGCACTGTTCCCATCTACACGGATGCGCGCAAGTCGTATCTCAGGATCGAATCCCGGCTTGCAGAGCACTCGCAGGAATCTGCTCGCGACGCGACGCTGCGTTTTAAGGATGATCTCGAGCCGGGCTTGCGACTCCTGCCACAGCGACACGAACCGTTTGCGCAAGCGGGGGATGCAGGGAGGTGAGATCGCGGGCTTCTTTGAAAAGATGGTCAAGGGCGCTTGCGGCCTGCTCTTCAATGCGCCGATCGACATGCTCATCGAGCGTCGAATTCGCCGCGATCTCCCCGCGCTCCGTCACGCGCAATTCTGCGGTCTGCATCTGCTGGCGTCCGAGGCGCTTGCTGCCACGCTCAATCAGGAGGCCCGCAGTATCGCGCCGCGGCGGATTCTCGCGATCAACGACGCGATCAACGGCGCGTACGCGCTCTTTCTCGACGAACTCTTTGAAGGCACGACCGCCCATTTCACTCCTTACGCGCACTTTGAGGGTTCGAAGGTCTCCCGGGAACTCTACGGGTTCTGGAAATCCCGTGCGGAAGGCCTTGCGCCCGGAGACGAGTATGACTTTGTCGATGAATTTGCGGACCGGCTCGGCATGCAGGGTCGGTTCCGCTGGCTCGAGGACCCCGGACCCTGGACGATCAAGGAGCATTTAGCCGACCGTAAGGAGGGGACGACCAACCCCGCCTTGCTCAGCGAGAAGGCTCCGGCGGCGGTCATGTACCTGATTGGGGCATTGCGTCGCTTTGCCGGTCTGACCAAAACCCGGATCCGGGAGATCGCCTTCGAGATAGCGGTGCTGGGCCGCTCCGGACTGGATTACGCATCGCCGGCGCAACAGTATTCGCTGAATTCTCTGCCCGGTGAGACATTCTCCGGTCTGCAGCTGATGTGCCTGATGTACGTAGGGTTCAAAAGGGTCGAGCCGGGATTTCACTGCACGAGGAGTATCGCCAGGCCGTCGCGATGTTCGAGGCCGGCCTGTGACGGCATCGCAATGCTGTTAACCGTCGCCGAATTCAGAAGCCGGGTCCGTGGTGCCCTGCCGGGGCTCGTGCGTGATCTCCAGAACTTGACGGGGCGCTACGGCAGCGCAGAAGCCCAGGCCTGGCAGGAATCCTTTGCGGCTGTCGACACCATGTTCAGCGCACCGTCCTTCAGGATGCGCATGTCTACTTCGGCGGCCGGGGTCGGTTAGAACTGGAATACCGACTTCCGGCTTCGTCATCATGGTGCGACATGGTGCCGCTGGGACGATCGACGGGCGGTCCGTGCGCTGTCATCGTCGAGCTGAAGAACTGGACGACGCGCAGCGATAGGGCGGGATCTCTCGAGGGCCTGATGGTTCGACAGGGGGCGCCAGCCCTTCATCCTTCGGATCAGGTGAAGGGATACGCTGAATACTGTCGCCGGTACCATGATGCCGTACTGGATCATGGTGCCCAGGTGGACGGGTGCGTAGTCTTCACGAAGGATGCCTTCTATGGTGCCTATCTCGAGTTGCGGATCGCTTCGGCTCCTATCTTGCGGGACGCATCCCGCAGCCCGATGAAGCATTTGCGGTTGCATTCGATCGTGGGGGGTACCGTCAATCCCGGGGCTTCGTCCGTCAGATCGGCGCGCAGCTCTCGGATGCGCACAGCACGCCGTTCGAACTTCTGGATCACCAGCGGCTTGGCCATGCTGCGGCACTCGCGGCGGTGCGCCACGCTTTGTTTGATGAGCAGCAACTGGCGAAGACACCGCGGAAGATCGTGGTGATCATCGAAGGCCCCCCTGGTTCCGGAAAATCAGTGATTGCCGCTCGGCTCTGGGCGTCTCTCGTGCAGATGAGCGACTTGCGCGAAGGTGATGTGGTGGTGACCAGCACGTCAACGGCACAGGAACACAACTGGAAGACGCTGTTCTCCCGCGCTTCGGGTGATCGGGCGGCGGCGGGGGTCGTCAAGAAAGCCACCGGATACTGTCCGTACACGACCCACGATATCGGCAAGATGAAAAAGGACTATCCTGGACAATTCGACGGTATCGTGAACTGGCGCGAGAACATCGACTTGTCCCGAAAGTAGGGCCTGCACGCAAGGCTTGATGACGATGCCTACCTCGTGTCAATTGTCGACGAGGCGCACGCCCTCATTAATCCGGAGCATTCGGATGCCCGTGGCCAGTTCGGCTTTCCCGTACAGTTCGGTCCGCTTGGCTACCACATCATCAGGGGCTCGGTTGTCAGTGTGTTTCTGCTCGACGGCAAGCAGAGTTTTCGCGAGCGGGAGACGACAACGGTCGCAGAAATAACACAGTGGGCGAAAGAACTCGGAGCCGAGGTGCTGCCCGCCGTAAGCCTCGATGGGGCACAATTCCGGTGTGGGGGATCTGCGGAGTACGTGTCATGGGTGGAGGCGGTTCTCGATGGAGTCCCGGCTCCAAGTTGCAGGAGCTTGGCGACTTTTCAACAGCAGGACGGGCTCCATGTCGCCGGTGGGACCCCCGTGGCTGCGGAACCCACCATACAGTATCAAGCAGGCATTGCTGCGGCTCAAGGAAACCCGATTTTCGAGTTCCAAGTGTGCGAAACGCTGAAGGGACTCGAACAGCGACTGCGGGAGAAGCTGGACGGTGGGCATACCGCTCGCATTGTGGCCTCGTATGCGCGGAAGTGGGTCACGGGAAAAGCCACCCTACCGCACGGCCTCCCGGCTAAGAACATGGATTTTCATATCTCCTGGGTCGAAAACGGCAAGCCGGTCTTTTGGAGCCGAATCTGGAATCACCGTGATCTGAAGCATGGGTACGCCGGTTTTGTACAGGGACTTCCTGGCACAAAGATGGGTGAAGATCCTCTGTCCGAGGTGGGATGTCGTTACACGGTTCGAGGTTTCGATTACGACTTCATCGGACTTCTCTGGTTCAAGGATGTACTGCGGCAAAAGGCGTTGTGGCGTGTTGATTCCGCACAGGTCCATGAGAGCGGCTTGACCCGCCACATCCAGCGCGCCAAGAAGGAGGAGGATCCTGACGGCCCGGCACATCGGGACTTGCGGGATAAGCTGCTCCAGGGGTATAGAATCCTCCTGACCCGGGCGATCCGCGGGGTGTACTGTTGGTTTGAAGACGACGAGACCAGAAGATACATCGAGGAGTGCCTGAGGGTTCAGAAGACACCTTAGACTTTCACGTCCCGCCTCGCTACACTTCTGCCGATAAGTCCCGAAAGGGCGGCACTGAGTCCGATTGAGGCAAGACAGACGTGGAAGCACCAGGTATTCCACAAGACGATCCGCACCGAGGCGGAAGTTGAGAGGTTATTCGGATACCTGAAGGAAGTATGACGTGCCAAACAGAATCACTGAGATCGTATGGTTGGATCCGGTTGTTGAGAAGCTCGCCTGGAAGCACGCTGTTCTCCCCAACGAGGTTGAGGAAGTCCTCAAAGGGCGCTGCCGGATTTTTCGGTGGGAGAGCGGGACAGTCGAGGGTGAGGACCTGTATAATGCCTTCGGTGAGACGAAGGCTGGGCGCCGGCTTTCCGTGTTCTTTATCAGGAAAGCTGTCAACAGGGCCTTGATCGTCACCGCGCGGGAGATGAACCAAAGGGAGCGCAGGCGCCATGAAAAAAAGTAAGGGGAAGAATCTGACACTCGCGGAGGCCGGGGATTTCTTCGATACTCACGATCTCTTCGAATCCGCCGGGGCGACCGAAGTGGTGGATCTCAAGGTCAGTATTCCGAAGCGCAAGTACATCGGCGTCGAGTTGAAGCTTTTCCGGAAGATCCAGGATGCAGCCCGCAAGGCGCACCGGAGCGAGGATTCCCTGATACAGGAGTGGCTGCGCGAAAAGGTAGGTTAAAGTGCCGCGGGAGGGGGTGAACCCTTCCCCTGCGAGAGCGCGCGGCCGTTGTCGGGGCGGGGTTGATTCCCTCCTTATTTCGTGCCGGATTCCGTGCCTCCGACGGTCAGTTCCGGAATGCGGATCGTCGGCTGGGCGTCCGAGACCGGGACCCCCTGGCCGCCCTTGCCGCAGGTGCCCAGCGCGAAGCCCAGGTCCGTGCCGACGCGGTCGATCTGTCGCAGCACCTCGGGGCCGTTGCCGACGAGCGTCGCGCCGCGCACCGGATACGCGACCTCGCCGCCCTCGATCCGGTAGCCTTCGGTGACCTCGAAGACGAAATCGCCGTTGACGGTGTTGACCTGGCCGCCGCCCATCTTCCTGACCAGGAGGCCCTGCCTGACTTCCCTGAGAATCTTCGCGGGGTCGTCGCCGCCGGGGAGGATCATCGTGTTGGACATCCGCGGGATCGGCCGCTGGTGGTACGACTGGCGCCGTCCGTGGCCGTTGCTCGCGCGTCCGTCCTTGGCGGCGCTGAGACGGTCGAACAGGTACGTGCGCAGCACGCCGCGCTCCACGAGCAGCGTGCGCTCGGCCGGGACCCCCTCGTCGTCCACGGTGTAACTGCCGCGCGCGCCGCAGAGTGTCGGGTCGTCGACGACCGAAACGAGCGGGCTGGCGATGCGCCTGCCGCGTTTCTTCGCGTACACCGAAAAGCCCTCCTGCGCGAGATCCGCCTCGAGACCGTGGCCGACCGCCTCGTGGATCATCGTTCCACCCGCCTCGGAGGAGAGCACGACCGTCATCCGGCCGCCGGGGGCCGGTCGCGCCGAGAGCATCTGCACCGCGCGGCGCGCCGCCTCCAACCCGATGCGCTCGAGCGTGTCGGAAGGGAACGCGCCGAGCCCGGTGCTGCCGCCCGCGGTCTCGTAGCCGGTCTGGATCACGGCGCCGTCGGCGGCGACCACCTGCACCATCCAGACCGAGGCGATGCGCCGATCGCGCGCGCTCTCGCCGAGCGAGTTGGCGATACGCACCTGCTGGCGTCGCTCGCGGCCGGCGATGATCACCTGGCGGATCGCGGGGCTGACGGCGCGCACGAGGCGGTCGACGCGCCGCACCAGAGTCGTGAGGACGGTCGGCACCGGGGCCGCGATGCGGCGTCTCGCCGGCGCCGGTGCGGGGCCCACGCGCAGATACCGGTGGCGCTTCGCGCCGACGGCGCGCGCGCCGCTCACCCGCCCGAGTTCCACGGCGAGCGCGCGCCCGGAGGCCGCCCCGAGGCGCTGAGAGTAGGTGTAGAACGTCTGGTCGCCGGCGAGCACGCGCAACCCGAGTCCCGATTCGTCCCCCTGGAGGACTTTCTGGACGCGGCCGTCTTCCAGATGTACCAGCAGCGAGGAGGAGCGCTCCTCGAAGAACTCGGCGAAGTCGGCGCCGCGGCGCGCGAGCCGGGCGAGCGTCGGGTCGGCGGTCATCAGGTTTCCCCCTCGATGCGGGTTGTCGGCAGGCTCTCGCGGCAGAGCGCCAGACGCAGGTTCTCGAACTCCTCCTCGGAGCCCGGGGAGACGAGGATCTCGACGAGTCCGGCGGCGGCATCGAGCGTGCGCAGGACCGCCAGATCGTCGTACCCCTCGATGACACAGTGCAGATCGACGATTTGCGCCGGCGCGAGCCGCAGCACGACGCGCGTCGTGTCGGTCGGCGCAGCCGGCGGTGGTGCGGTCGTCATGGCGCTTGGTCTTCCCGTCTTCTGTCGTCCCTGTCGTGGTCCCCGCCCGGCATCGTAGGTGCGGCAGGAGTTGAAGTCAACGCGACTGCGGGGGTAGACTCAAGGGCCATGAGACGGAAAACGCTTGTCGCATCGCTGACCGCACTGGCACTGGCGCTGGCGCTGCCGCAGGGCGCGGGCGCCCTGATGAGCCTGCGGCCCGGCGATGCGCCCCCGCGCTTCGCGCTCGCCGACCTCTCCGGCAGGCGGGTGGGCTCGGACGCGCTCGCCGACGCCGCTGCGGTCGTCCTCTTCTGGTCGACCTGGAGTCCGCGCTCTGCGGAGATGTTCGACGATTTCAAGCGTCACGCGGCCACGTACGGGCCGAAGGGCCTGCGGATCGTCGCGATCAACATCGACGGCGAAAACCTCGGGGCCGCGCAGAAGGCGGCGATCCGCGAATATGCCGCCGCGCGGGATCTGCCGTTCCCGGTCCTGCTGGACGAGGGGTTGAAGACCTTCGCGGCCTGGGGCGTCATGGCGCACCCGACCGAAGTCCTTCTCGACGCCGGCGGGCGGATCGCGTACGTTCTGCCGGGCTACCCGGAAACGCTCCGTGATGAACTCGAAGAGCAGATCAGGAAGGCTCTGGGCCTGGCGGTTCCCCCGGCCGTGGTAACCGAAGTGCTCTCCGGCCCGCAGGAGGAGGCACGCACCCTGGCGAACCTCGGCCGGCAGTTCATCGCCAAGGGGGATCTGGACCGGGCCCGCGAGGCCTTTCGAAGATCGGCGGCGGCCGACCCGGCCTCGCTGGAGGGACCGATCATGGTGGCGCGCCTCTCGCTGGCGCTCGGCAGCGCCGCCGAGGCCGAGCAACTGGCCAGGCAGGTCAGCCCGGAGACGATCAACCGCGGCGACTTGCGCTATCTCATCGGCAACCTGATCTTGCTCAAGGGGGATCTCGACGCCGCCGAACGGACTTTTCGCGCGCTGGGGGACCGGATCCCGGCTGAGGGGTGGGGTGCCTGGGGACTGGGCATGGTGGCGCTCGCGCGCGGCGATCACCGGGAGGCGCTCGCGTCTCTCGAACATGCCTCGCGCCTCCAGCCGGAAAACCTCGAGGCCGAAGCGTTCGTGCGGCGGTACTTCCGCGACCGCTGTCTGCGCCAGGAGCCGCTGCCGGAAGAGGCTCGATTCGTGCGGATCTTCCCGGCGCTGGCGGAGCTCAAGGAGCGCTACTGCCGCGTTTTCGCCCCGCGGCCTCCCGCAGCGGAAGGGGCGGCCCCGTGATGAAGCTGCTCCTGGTCGGCGCCGGCGGGTTTCTCGGTTCGATGCTGCGCTATCTGGCGAGCGGTGCGGTCCAGTCCGCGACGAGATACGCGCACTTCCCGTGGGGGACGCTCGCGGTGAACACGACCGGCTGCCTGCTGATCGGTTTCCTGACGGGTCTCGCCGAGGCGCGCGGGGTGTTCAGCCTCGAGCAACGCCTCTTTCTGATCACCGGTTTTCTCGGCGGATTCACGACCTTTTCCGCGTATGGCTACGAGACGTTTTTCCTGGTGCGGGTCGGCGAGACCGCGCTCGCGGCGGCGAACGCCTGCGGGCAGGTCGTTCTCGGGCTGGCGGCGGTCTGGGCCGGGCACCTCCTCGCCACCCTGCTTCCGCGCTAGCGCAGGCGGCTGAAAAAGGCCCATCTGCGGCGTTGGGCTTCGCCCCTCGTCGCTGCGGCGTACTGGAGTACGCCTCACTCCTCCGGGCTCGCCCGCCTTGCAACCTGGACCTTTTTGAGCCGCCTGCCCGAGAAAAGGTATTCCGCGCGATCGCAGGGACGCTTGCCGGGCAGGTTCCGGTGTGTCATCCTGCCCGGCATGAGTCCCGCGAAGAAGAAGTCGCAGGCCCTCCCCCCAGAGCCAGGCGCCGGCCTCGGTCGTTACCACGCCAAGCGCGACTTCACGAAGACCGCCGAGCCCTCCGGGGCCGGGGGAGTCCCCGCGGCGACACCCGGCACGGATCGCATCTACGTCATCCAGAAGCACCACGCCGGACACCTGCACTACGATCTGCGCCTGGAATCCGGCGGCGTCCTCAAGAGCTGGGCCGTTCCGAAGGGGCCAAGCCTCGACCCGGCCGACCGGCGCCTCGCCGTTGAAGTCGAAGACCATCCGCTGGACTACGCCGGCTTCGAGGGCGCGATCCCGGAGGGCGAATACGGGGCGGGCAGCGTCATTGTCTGGGACCGCGGTACGTTTCGGCCGCATGGCGAGGAGAGCTTCGAGACGATGCTCGAGAAAGGTGCGGTGAAGATCGAGATCGCGGGCGAGAAACTCGCGGGAGGCTTCGCGCTGGTCCGCACCCGCTTCGCCGGGAAGCGGAACAACTGGCTGCTCATCAAGGAGAAGGACGCCCGCGCCCGCCCCGGCTCGGCGGTGGCGGCCGAGTCGCCCAACTCGGTCCTCTCCGGGCGCGACGTGGACGACCCGGGATTGGGGTACCATAAGCTCGCGTGAACGGGCACCGGCGAACAGGAGGAAGGCATGAAGCGCTTCACGATCAAGGACCACCCCCGGGACGGGGAATTCATCGTCGGACCGACCGTCGTCGGCAGCAGGACGACCTACCTGGTCTACAACGAAGTCGCGCCCGGGCAGACGGTGCCGCTGCGGGCGGGACACGGGCACGAGGAGATCTTCCTGGTCATTGCCGGAAGCGGAAACCTGATCCTCGGCGGCGAGGAGGTGCTTCTCACGGCCGGGCAGGGGGCCTATCTCGGGGAAGGGCCGGACGGGACGTTGACGGCGGTGGGTGGGGATGCTCTCCACTATGTCTGTGCCGGAGGTCATGTCCCCGGCGGGCACCATCATTAGCCAGCCCCCGTTTTCTTGACACTCCGCGCGCGTCGTGGTACCTACTTTGCCTCTATCATGAACCACTTTCACGAACGCGACGACGAACTCTGGTGCGAGGGGGTCAACCTTCGTGCGCTTGCCGGCGCGTGCGGCACGCCGCTCTACGTGTACAGCCACGCAACGCTCGAGCGGCACTTCGCCGCCTTCGACACCGCCTTCGCCGGCATCCCGCACCTGACCTGCTACGCGGTCAAGGCCAACTCGAACATCGCCGTCCTCGGCCTGCTCGCCGGTTGGGGCGCGGGGATGGACGTGGTCTCCGGCGGCGAACTCTTCCGTGCGGTGCGCGCGGGGACGGATCCGAAGAAGATCGTCTACGCCGGCGTCGGCAAGACCGAGCGCGAGATTGCCGAGGCGCTGCGCGCCGGGATCCTGATGTTCAACGTCGAATCGCTCGAGGAGCTCGAGCAGATCGACCGCACCGCCGGAAGCCTCGGCCTGCGGGCGCCGGTCGCGCTGCGCGTCAACCCGGCGATCGACCCACTGACGCACAAGTACATCGCCACGGGGCTCAAGGAGAGCAAGTTCGGCATCGAGGCCGGGCGCATCCTCGAGACCTATCGCGCGGCGCTGAAACTCGGGCATCTCGATGTCGTCGGCATCCACTGCCACATCGGCTCGCAGATCACCCAGGTCGGACCCTTTCGCGAGGCGGTCGAGAAGATCGCCGACCTGGTGCGCCAGGTGCGCGGCCTGGGGGCCGACCTGCGCTACGTCGACATCGGCGGCGGGCTCGGCATCAGCTACAACCAGGAGGAGCCGCCCGAGCCGAAACACTTCTCGGCCGAGATCCTCCCGGTGCTCAAGAGCCTGGAGGCGACGATCATCACCGAGCCGGGACGCGTCATCGTCGGCAACGCCGGGGCGCTGATCACCCGGGTCATCTACCGCAAGGACACCAGCGCGAAGAGCTTCCTCGTCGTGGACGCCGGGATGAACGACCTGATACGGCCGAGCCTCTACGGTTCCTTCCACCGGATCGTCCCGCTGACCAGGACCGCCGGGGCGCATCGCGCCATGGATGTCGTCGGGCCGATCTGCGAGTCCGGCGACTTCCTCGCCAAGGACCGCGAGCTGCCGGCAGTGCCGCCGGGCGCGTGCGTCGCCGTCCTCTCGGCCGGCGCGTACGGGTTCGCGATGTCGTCGAACTACAATTCCCGGCCTCGCGCCGCCGAGGTGCTGGTGCGCGAGGGTTCCTACAGCGTCATCCGCGAGCGCGAGTCCTACGAGGACCTGGTGCGCGGCGAAGGCGACGCCGTCGCGCTCGTCTTCCGGGCGCCGGACGCCCGGTGACGCCGGAGCACCGCACGAGCAACGCCATGGCGCGCCTTTCGTTCTGGAAGATGAGCGGGAGCGGCAACGACTTCATCCTCGTCGACAACCGCCGCGGGGTCGTTGCCGCCGGCGCCGGCGCGGACCTGGCCCGTCGCCTGTGCGCGCGCGGTTTCTCGGTCGGCGCTGACGGGCTGATTCTCGTCGAGCGCTCGCGCGAGGCGGATTTCTCCTGGCGTTTCTACAACGCCGACGGGAGCGAGGCCGCGATGTGCGGCAACGGCGGGCGCTGCGCCGCGCGCTTCGCGTTTCTCAAGGGGATCGCCGCGGCCCGGATGTGCTTCATGACCGGCGCGGGGCTGATCCACGCCGAGGTCAGGGGCGACCGGGTCAAGCTCCAGTTGCCGCTGCCGTCGGGGTTCCGCGAGCGGGTGGCCGTCGAGGTCGATGGCCGCAGCTTGGATCCCGGCTTTCTCGTGGTCGGCGTGCCGCACGCGGTCGTGCAGGCCGCGGCGCTCGAGCAGACCCCGGTCGCCGCGTGGGGCCGCGCGCTGAGGCACGACCCGGCGTTCGGCCCGGCCGGGGCGAACGTCAACTTCTTCCGCGTCGAGGGGCCGCGACGCCTGCGGGTCCGCACGTACGAGCGCGGGGTGGAAGCCGAGACCATGGCCTGCGGCACCGGTTCTGTCGCGACCGCGCTGGTTGCGGCCGCGGCCGGCCTCGTCAAGAGCCCGGTCACGGTGACGACCAGCGGCGGCGAGGAACTGCTGGTGCACTTCCGCCGCCGCGGCGGTGAGTTTGGCGAGGTCTTCCTCGAGGGGAAGGCCGATGTGGTCTTCGAGGGCCGGACCTGGGAAGAACCTCCCGTGCCCGCGCCGCGGCGCAGGACGGCAACGAAAAGAACCAGAGGAGTATGACGATGTTTTCAGGTTCCATGACCGCGCTGGTCACGCCGTTTCGCGACGGCGAGTTCGACGAGAAGGCGTACCGCGAACTCATCGAGTCCCAGATCGGCGCCGGCACGGACGCCCTCGTGCCGTGCGGCACCACGGGCGAGTCCCCGACGCTCTCGCACGAGGAGCACGACCACGTCGTCGATGTCTGCATCGCGGCCGCGGCCGGCCGCGTGCCCGTGATCGCCGGCGCCGGTTCGAACTCCACCCGCGAGGCGCTGCGGCTGACCCGCCACGCCAAGCAGGCCGGCGCCGATGCGGCACTGCTGATCACGCCGTATTACAACAAGCCGACGCAGGAGGGGCTCTTCCGCCACTATGCCCACATTGCCGAGCGAGTCGACATCCCGATCGTGCTCTACAATGTCCCGGGCCGTACGGGGGTCAACCTTCTCCCGGAGACGGTTGCGCGGCTGATGCAGTTTCCGAACATCGTCGCCATCAAGGAGGCCACCGCCGATTTGCGCCAGGCGAGCCGGATCATCGAGTTGTGCGGCGAGCGGATCGCCGTGATCTCGGGCGACGACTTCACGGTGCTGCCGCTGCTGGCCATCGGCGGCAAGGGGGTGATCTCGGTCGTGTCGAACGTGGCGCCCGCCCTGATGGCGACCC
>JANOHV010000192.1:0-7622 GCA_031406795.1 Candidatus Rokuibacteriota bacterium | reverse complement strand
GATCTGGAGCAGCTCGGCGGCCCGCTGCACCAGCACGCCGCGCGGCAGGTAGACGTGCCCGGCGCTCTCGGCGGCCTCGACGAGCGCGTGGATCAGTCCGGCCTCGAGCCGCTGCGGCGCCTGCGTCGGCAGGCCGAGCGAGCGCGCGATGGTGTCGGCGGTACGAAAGCCGATGCCGAAGACCTCCTCGGCCAGCCGGTACGGGTTGTCGCGCACGATCGCGATCGCGCCGTCGCCGTACTGGCGCCAGATGCGGTGGGCGTGCGCCGTCGCGACCCCGTGCGACTGCAGAAACAGCATCACCTGGCGCACGGCCCGCTGCTCGTTCCAGGCGCCCAGGATCAGCGCGCTGCGCGCCGGCCCGATGCCCTCGACCTCGCCGAGGCGCTCGGGCGTACGCTCGATGATGTCCATCGTCTCGAGTCCGAAGCGCTTGACCAGCCGCGCGGCCATGACCTTGCCGATCCCCCTGATCAGGCCGGAGGCGAGGTAGCGCTCCATGCCGGCAAGCGTCGAGGGCACAACCGGCAGGTAGCCGCTGAACTTGAACTGCTCGCCGAAGCGCCGGTCGGTCTCCCAGCGGCCGGTGAGGCGCAGGCACTCGCCGGGGCGCACCCCGGGCAGCAGCCCGACCGCGGTGACCAGTCCGCGCCGGCCCTCGACCTCGAAACGCACGACGCTCCAGCCGGTCTCCTCGTTGGCGAACGTGACCGACTCGAGCACCCCCTCGAGGGTCACGTCGGCCGTCGCGGCTGCGACCGCGGGGGCGCGGGGAAGTTTGAACAACTCGGGCATCGCGCAAGGATACCATCACGCGCCGGCGGCCGGAAACGCACACCGCGGCCGCACGAAACGGGCGGAACTTCTGGTACAAAGGGGCGTGACCACGAAGCAAGTCCCGAACCGCTCCCGTCTCTGGATCGGCCTGGCGCTCGTCGCGGCGAGCCCGCTGCTCGACGCCGGGGCGCTTTTTCCCTGGTTCGGCGGCCGCGCGGCGCCCGAAACACCCATCGCGCTGATCGCCGGGCGGCTTGCGCAGTCGCTGGCGTTCGCCGGCGGCATCGCGGTGCTGTGGTAGCGGCGAACCGTCGCCGGCCCCTTGCCGTTGCGCAAGCTCGCGGCGATTGCGGCGGCGTTTGCCGGCATGCAGGGCGCGGCGCTGCTGTTCTCCGCAAGCTCCGGCGTCCTCGAGGTGCTCTGGGCCGGCACGGCGGTCGGACTGCTGCTGTTCGCCCTGCGTGGCGCGGCCGCCCTGCTTGCCGAAGCTCTGGCGATGCGCCGGCGCGTTCCCCCTGCGACGGGGCCGCTGTTGGCCGTCGCCACGCTGACGCTCTCGGCCGCACTTATCGAGGGGCTCCTCGCCGGCCTGGCCCGCCGGCCGCCGCCGCCCGCTGCCGCGGCCGCCGTCGAGCGCCTGGTCATGCCTGAGGCCCTCCAGCGCCGCGACACGCAGGTGCCAGGCGCAATCGAGGCCTTCTGGTGGCAAGGACAGCTGCATGTCCTGGACGCCAACCGGCTGCGACGCACCACGCCCCTGCCCCCGAAGGCCGCGGGAACCTTCCGTATCGCGGCCTTCGGCGACTCGCTGACCTACGGGGAGGGAGTCGCCGCCGAGGAAGCCTGGCCCGCGGTGCTCGAGCGTGAATTGCAGCGGGAATACCGGACCGAGGTCCTGAATCTTGGCGTCAGCGGCCTGCAAAGCGAGGAGATCCGCCGACTCGCCGAGCGACTGCTGCCGTCGCTGGCCGCCGACCTCGTGCTTTACGGCGTCTGCCTGAACGACTTCCTGCCCTCCGGCCGCGGGGAGTACCGGAACAACCGGGCCTGGACCGTGAACCTCCCGTATGGGTTCCACCTCGAACACGGCACGCGCCTTGGCGCGCTCTTCGCGGCCGCGTATGACCGCCTGCTGATGCGGGCCGGAATCCGGACGGATTTCTACACCGACATCCTGCGCGACTTCCGCAACTACCAGACGCGCTTTGCCGGCGACGTGGCGGCGATGAACCGCTTCGTCACCGCCAGCGGGCTGCCCCCGGTCGCCGCGTTGGTCCTCAACCAGTCGCCGGACACGAGCGGGCCGGGCTGGCAGATCGGCCGGCTGGCGGAGAAGCACCTGGCCGCAGCCGGCATGGCGGTCGTCCCGGCGGAGTACCTGCGGGTCCACCGCGGCCGCAACCTCACGGTGAGTCGCTGGGAGGGGCACCCGAATGCCGAGGCCCATCGCATCTTCGCCGGGGAATTCCTCGCCACAGCCCGGCGTGACCCACGCCTCGCCGCCTTCAAGCGGGACGCCAATCCCGCGCCGATGCGCTGAAGCTTTCCCACGAAGTCTCGCCGATTTGACGGTCCCCGGGCACTCCCGTATCCTCTGGCGTATGAAGCTCCGCCGTCCTCTCGCCGGCCTGTTCCTGCTGCTCTGTCTGCACGATCCCGCCCTCGCGGCCGCGGAGACGCTGACCATCCTGCACATCAACGACTTCCACGGCGCCCTTCAGCCGACCCGCCCCGCGGCGGAGCGGCCCGAGGAGGGGGGCGCGGCCCGGCTCGCGGCCCTGGTCAAGGCCGAGCGCACGCCGACCACGCTCTTTCTCGCGGCGGGCGATCTGCTGCAGGGGACGAATCTTTCGAACCTCTTCGCCGGGCAGCCGGCGATCGAGGCATTCAACCTGATGGGCCTCGACGCCTCGGCGGTCGGCAACCACGAGTTCGACAACAGGCAGCCCGCGCTGGGCGAGCGAGCCGCCGCCGCGCGCTTCCCCTTCCTCGCCGCGAACATCACGGGCGATGGCCCCTGGAAACCCGCGGTGATCCTGACCGTCGGCTCGCTGCGGGTGGCGCTCTTCGGCCTGACGACGGAGGAAACGCCGGTGGCGACCCACCCGCGCAACGTGAAAGGGCTGGTCTTCGGCGACCCCGTCGCCACCGCCCGCCGGCTGGTGGCCGAGCTGCGACCCCAGGCGGACCTGATCGTCGCGTTGACCCACCTCGGCGTCGAGGAGGACGAGAAGCTCGCGGCGGCCGTGCCCGGGATCGACGTCATCGTCGGCGGCCACACCCACACGAAGATCGAGCAGCCCGAGACAATCGGCGGCGCGCTCGTGCTCCAGGCCTACGAGCGGGGCGTTTTCCTCGGTCGCCTCGACCTCGACGTGACGGACGGCAAGGTGACCGCGCACCGTTACCGCCTGCTGCCGGTGACCGCCGCCGGCGGCGAGGATCCGGCGGTCGCCGCGCTCGTGACCGGCTACCAGCAGAGACTGTGCGACAGGATGAACGAGCCGGTCGGCACGGCGCTGGTCGACCTCGAAGGCGGCAAGGAGGCGATGCGCACCCGCGAGACCAACCTCGGCGATCTGGTGGCCGACGCGATGCGCGAGGCGGCCGGCGCCGACGTGGCGCTGGTCAACGGCGGCACGATCCGCGCCGGCATCCCGGCCGGGCCGGTCACCCGCGGGACGATCTACAACGCGCTGCCCTTCGACAACTGGCTGATCTCGTTCGCGATCACCGGCAAGGAGTTGCGCGAGGCGCTCGAGACCGGCGTCGCGCGCGTCGAGGTTCGCGACGGCGGCTTTTCGCAGGTCTCCGGCATGAGCTTCACCTTCGACCCGAAGGCTCCGGCCGGTTCGCGCATCGTGGCGGTGAGCGTCGGCGGCCAGCCGCTGGACGAGTCGCACCGCTATGTGATCGCGACCCACGATTTCCTCGCGGCCGGCGGCAATGGCTACACCGTCTTCGCCGGCCACGATCCGGTCTACAACGACTCCGGCCGCTGGCTGCGCGTCGTCCTCGAGGACTGGTGGCGGCGGCGCGGGAACGTCGCGTACGCGACCGATGGCCGCATCGCGGAGGTCCGGCCGTGAGTCTCGTGCGCATCCGATTCAACGACGAAGAGCGCCAGCTCGCCGCGGGGCTGCGGGTGCGCAGCCTTCTCTCCCGGGACCAGGTTGTCCGGGTGCAGCAGGGCGAACTCGTCGTCCTCGACGGCAAGGGGCGGGAGCGCGGCCTTGACGGCGCCCTGACCGACGGCCTCGCGCTGCGCCTGGCGCCGCGCCCGCGCGGCTGAGCCCCGCGGAGGCCCGGCCGGGGTGAACCTGCACCGTCGCACCTTCGCCGCGCTGCGGCACCGCAACTACCGGCTCTTCTGGTTCTCGCAACTGGTGAGCCTGAGCGGCACCTGGATGCATACGGTCGCGCAAGGCTGGCTCATCCTGGAGCTGACCGACCAGCCGTTCTGGCTCGGCGCGGTCGGGGCGGCCGGCACGCTGCCGGTGCTCGCCTTTTCGCTGATCGGCGGCGTGGCGGCGGACCGGCTCCCGAAGCGCTCGCTGCTGGTCGCGACCCAAAGCGTGTCCGCCGCGGTGGCCCTGGCGCTTGGCCTGCTCGTGCTTTTCGGCCAGGTGCAGGTCTGGCAGGTGATCGCCGCCGCGCTGCTGCTCGGCACGGCGAACGCGCTGGATCTGCCCGCCCGCCAGTCGTTCGTCGTCGAAATGGTCGGCCGCGAGGACCTGCTCAACGCCATCGCGCTGAACTCGCTGACCTTCAACGCGGCGCGCGTCATCGGACCGGCGGTCGCCGGGGTGATCGTGGCGACCGCGGGGACCGCCGCGTGCTTTCTGGTCAACGCCGCGAGCTTCGTGCCGGTGATCGCCGCGCTGGCGATGATGCGGGATCTCCCGCCCGCGCGAACCTCCGACGGCGCATCCATGGCCTCGCACCTGCGCGAGGGGTTCGCCTACGCCGCGCGCGAGCGCCGCTTCCAGGGGTTGATCGCGCTGGTGGCGGCGGCGAGTTTCTTCGGCTTCCCGTGCGTGACACTGCTGCCGTCCTTTGCCCGGGACGTGCTGCACACCGACGCCCGCGGCTACGGCGCGCTGATGGCCGTGACCGGCGTCGGCGCGATCGTCTCGGTGCTCGTGCTCGCCAGCCGGCAGAAGCCGATCAGCGGCACGGTGGTTGCGGGCGCCGGCCTGGTCTTCGGCGCCGCCCTGCTGCTCTTCGCATCGAGCCGCTCCTTCGTGACCGCCGTGCCGCTGCTCATCCTGGCCGGAGCCGCGATGGTTGCCCAGGCCGCGACGGCGAACACGCTCGTGCAATCGATGGTCCCCGACGCGCTGCGCGGCCGGATCATGAGCATATTCACGCTGGTGCTCATGGGGGCGATGCCGCTGGGCAACATCCTGATCGGCGCACTGGCCGGACTGATCGGGACCATGGCGGCGGTGGCCACCTTCGGGGTCGCCCTCTGCGCCGCGATCGGGATCATCACCCTCGCGCGGCGTGAGGTACTGTCGATCTAAGCTTTGTAGCCGATCTCGTTGATCTTGGCCTTGATCGCCTCCGCGCTGACGAGCGCCGGGTCGAACTCGAAGGTGCCCTCCTTCTTGGCCAGATCCACCTTCGCCGACTTGACCCCGGCCAGCGCGGCGATGCCCTTTTCGACGCGCATCACGCAGTGCCCGCAGCTCATTCCCTCGATGTGCACGACCGCCTTTTCACTGCTGTCTTTGCTGAACAGACTCATTGATCCAGCCCTCCTGGTTGTTGATCGCCGCGCCCGGATCTAATCGCGCGCGGCAGCGTCGAGTTTCTTCTCCTTGAGCGCGTCGGCCGCCTCAACCGTGCGGCGCATCTCCGCGGCCCGCTCGATCGGCTTGACCACCACCGCGCCCGGGCCGTTCGTGGTCTGGTCCTGCAGGCCGCGCACCACCAGCCACATCGTGACCAGCAGGCCGATCAGCATCGCAACCAGCATGAACGTCTTCATTCGGCTCCCTCCGCGGCTTCCCGCCTCACTCCACGATTCACGCCGTGGCTATCGCTTCAGTAACTGCAATTCTCGCGGGGCAAGAGGCATCTGTCAATGTCGAGGGGTGGAGTGTTGCCAACAGCCGGCCCAACAGCCGTGGTCCGCACCCGGACCGTGCGAATGTCCGAATTGACACGTTCTGCCCGCACCCCTACGATACGCCTAACATCGGGGAGGTTGGCATGAAAGAACGGATTGTCCGGATTTTCGACGAACACGCCCGGCTGCAGAAGGAGTTTCTCAAGCACAACACCGAAATGCTGACGCAGATCGCCGAGGTCGTGCTGCAGGCCTTTCGCAAGGGGCGCACCGTCTTCTTCTTCGGTAACGGCGGCAGCGCGGCGGATTCGCAGCACCTGGCCGCCGAATTCGTGAACCGCTTTCGCGTCGATCGGCGCGCCCTGCCGGCGCTCGCGCTGAACGTGGACACCTCGGTGCTCACGAGCATCGCCAACGACTCCGGGTACGACCGGGTGTTCGCCCGGCAGATCGAGGCCTTCGGGCGCCCGGACGACGTCGCGGTCGGGCTTTCGACCAGCGGCGCCTCGGCGAACGTAATCGAAGGCATCCGGCTGGCGCGGCGACAGGGGCTCGTGACGGTCGGCTTCTCCGGGGGCGACGGCGGCGCGCTGCTGCGCGAGACCGACCACTGCATCATCGTGCCTTCGAAGACCGCGGCGCGCGTCCAGGAGCTGCACATCATCGCCGGGCACGCCATCTGCGACATCGTCGAGCAGGAAATCGTCCACCCGACCCACGAGACCCGATGAGCGCGCGCCGCGGCAAGCCGGAGCCGCTGCCGCTGCTCACCACTTCGCTGAAGAAGCGCGGGGGCAAAGTCCGCCGCGGCGACCTGGCACGGCCGCTCCCGGCCGGTTCCTCGTTCGTCGACTGGCTCGACGCCCTGCCGGGGATACTCGCCGGGCGCGACCTGCGCGATCTGGCCGCGGCCATCGTCGCCGCGCGCCGGCGCAAGCGTGAAGTGCTGCTGGGCATCGGCGCGCACGTCATCAAGTGCGGGCTTTCGCCGTGGATCGTCGCCCTGATGGAGGAGGGCCTGCTCACCGGCGTCGCGATGAACGGCGCCGGGGCGATCCACGATTTCGAGCTGGCCTATGCCGGCTCGACCTCCGAGGACGTCGGCCCGGCACTCGAGGACGGGTCCTTCGGCATGGCGCACGAGACCGCCGACTTCGTCAACGGCGCGGCGGCCGACGCGGCGCTCGGCGGGCTGGGCTTCGGCGAGGCGCTCGGCCAGGCGATCCTCGACGAGGAGCTGCCCAACGCCGGCCTGAGCATCACCGCGGCCGGGGCGCGCCTCGGCATCCCCGTCACCGTCCACGTCGCCATCGGCACCGACATCGTGCACATGCACCCGTCGGCTTCCGGCGCCGCGATCGGGGAGGCCTCGCTGAACGACTTTCACCGCTTCGCCGCGCGCGTCGAGCGACTGGAGGGCGGGGTCTATCTCAACGCCGGCAGCGCCGTCATCCTGCCCGAGGTCTTTCTCAAGGTGCTGGCCATGGCGCGCAACCGCAGGAAGGGGCTGCCGCGGCGATTCGTGACCGCGAATCTCGATTTCATCCCGGCCTACCGGCCGCTGACGAACGTCGTGCGGCGGCCGACGACCGGCGGCGGCACCGGCTACCAGATCACCGGGCACCACGAATTGATGCTCCCGCTGCTCTTCACCGCGGTGCGAGAGGGGTTGAGCAAACCGTGAGCCTCCCGGGGCGGCCGGCGGCGTGCGGCGCCGCGACACCCAGCGCGCGCGCGCTGGCGTCGCCGCCTCTGCGCTGGAAGATCGCCG
>JANOHV010000168.1:0-7634 GCA_031406795.1 Candidatus Rokuibacteriota bacterium | reverse complement strand
GTCTCGGTCATGGCATCCTCCCTGTCATTTGAACTGTATGACAGACATGATGCCAGATCGCAGCCCTATGTCAACTCACACTTTCTTGTCGTGCACCCGGTCATCCAGGACGACTTGCGGTTGGCGCCATGACGAGGTTATTGTGAAATGTGGCATTGCCGGAGGCGATAGCTGGACCCTAACCCAGGAGGGTGCGATGGCCGTGTCGGGATTCCCTTACCATGGTCACTACGTCCGGCTCGAGCCCGTGCAGAGCAAGGAGAAGTGGGAAGCCCAGGTGGTCGTCGAGGTGCACGCCAAGGGCGAGACGGAGCGCATCTACTACCACGACCACCTGACGAGTTACGCCACCCGCGAGGAAGCGCTCGCGGCCAGCCGGGAGTTCGGCCAACGGATGGTCGACAATTTCACGGTTCCGGCCTACGGCGAAGGGGATTACCAGGGACCCTAGTTCAGTCTCCGGTCTGCTCCCTGATCCGCTCCCAGTGCTCCGGATACAGCGCCTTGGCGCACTCCGGGCAGATCCCGTGGCTGAACTCGGCGCCCGAATGCCCTCTGATGCAGGACTCGATCCGGGTGCGGTTCTCGACCATCGTGTTGAAGACGCGCGCCAACTCGCCGACTTCGTCCTTCGATTCGATGGCGACCGGCTGGTGCGTTCCCTCCCGCCCGAAGGTTTCCGCCGCCCCAGCGGCGTGGATCCTGCGAACGGAGCTTGTGCAAGAATTCTCATCCTTGCGTGGGCAATAGTCAAATGTCGCCGGCGCTGCCAAAATCCGGGCGTAACGCGCGGATCAGGAGAGTCAGGCTTGTCACCTGGTCCGGTTTATCCCGGTCGTTGCCCATATCTGATCGCAATGCATGCTTCAAGCGAAACTTGACCTGTGCCACCCCATGCTTCCTGCAAGAAATCGTGCTTTTTCAGCGGTTGAAATGCCTTCTCTGCTGCTGGATCCGCGCGTACGCGCGGATCTGGGTCCTGCAATTGCACTGGAGCGCGAAGCCGAGTTCTGGTACAAGGAAAGACTTGCAGACGACAGAAAGGGAAAAACCATGTCGAAGATCGCTGTGAAGACCGCACTCGTCGAGCTCGATGGTGACGAGATGACCCGCATCATCTGGCAACTCGTGAAGGACAAGCTGATCCTGCCGTTTCTCGACCTGAAACTCGAGTACTACGACCTCGGCCTGCCGCACCGCGACGCGACCGACGACCGCGTGACGTTCGACGCCGCGGCGGCGATCGCCCGCCACGGCGTCGGCGTCAAGTGCGCCACGATCACGCCGAGCATGGCCCAGGTCGCCGAACACAAGCTCAAGAAGGCCTGGCCGAGCCCGAACGGCGCGATCCGCAGCGCACTCGACGGCACGGTCTTCCGCAAACCGATCATCTGTCCCGGCATCCCGACCGCGGTCAAGAGCTGGGTCAAGCCGATCGCGATCGGCCGCCACGCCTACGGCGACATCTACAACAACCGCGAGTATCGGGTGCCCGGCCCCGGCCGGGCCGAGCTGGTCTTCACGCCGGCGGGCGGCGGCGAGACGGTGCGCATCACGATCCACGATTTCACCGGCCCGGGTGTCATCCTGGGGATGCACAACACCGAGAAGTCGATCCGCTCTTTCGCGAAAGCCTGCCTCGGCTATGCGCTCTCCGAGAAAGTCGACCTCTGGTTCGCGACCAAGGACACGATCAGCAAGACCTACCACACGCTCTTCAAGACGATCTTCGCCGAAGAGGCCGCCACGCGGGCCGCGGACCTCGCGGCCGCCGGCGTCTCGTACCGTTACCTGCTGATCGACGACGCCGTGGCGCAGATCATCAAGCACGAGGGGGGCATCCTCTGGGCGCTGATGAACTACGACGGCGACGTGCAGAGCGACATGGTGGCGGCCGGCTTCGGCTCGCTGGGGATGATGACCTCGGTGCTCGTCTCCCCCGACGGGAAGTTCGAGTACGAGGCGGCGCACGGCACCGTGACCCGTCACTACAAGGACTACCTCGCGGGCAGGACGACGAGCACGAATTCGGTGGCGACGATTTTCGCCTGGTCCGGGGCGCTGCGCAAGCGCGGCGAACTGGACGGGACACCGGCAGTCTGCGCGTTCGCCGAGCGCATCGAGGCCGCGGTGATCGGCACGATCACCGGCGGAACGATGACCCGCGACCTGGCCCGCATCATCCACGGCACGATGGACCCGCCGCGCGACTCCTGGGTCGACACGGCGGGCTTCATCGATGCGGTCGCGGCGAGGCTGGCCGGCTGACGGCTCTCCGGGCGAACAGCAGCGCCGGACCGCGCCGGGGCATTTGATTCGAGCTCTTCAGCGGTTCCCGCGGAGCTGCGCCCCGTCGAGGGCGGCCAGATTGGCGCGCGGGCGTCCGTCCGCAGGGTTGATCGCAATCGCCCGCCGGTAGCAGTCCGCGGCGGCGGCAAGCTGGCCGGCGCCCCGCCGTTCGGCGAGGACGCCGAGGTTGAACCAGATTTCGCCGAACTCCCCCAACGCGAGCGCCTCGCGGTAGGCGGCTTCCGCGCCGTCGAGGTCGCCGAGACCCAGGCGCGCCGCCCCGAGCGAATTGAGCACGTCGGGGTCCCGCGCGTCGGCGGCGCGCGCCCGCTCCAGCACGGCGAGGGCCCGCTGCGGCTCATGGCGCATCAGAAAAACCTGGCCCATCTGAAAATCGGCGCTGATCCGCTCAACGCCGGCGCCGAACCAGTCGGGGAAGACGGCGAGCGCCGCCGCGGCGCAGAGCGAGGCCAGCCCGGCTGCCCGGAGGCCCCGCCGGGCGCGTAAGGCTGCGAACAGTGCGCCGGCGCCCGCGGCGGCGGCGGGCGCCAGCAGCGGCACGAGCGGCAGGCGGTAGCGCTCACTGACGAAGAAGAGGACGACCGAGACGCCGAATCCCGCCAGGACGGATGCGAACCCGACAAAGCCGCCGGGCCGGGCCGCCAATCCGGGGAGAGCGAGGCAGATCAGTGCCCCGAACCACCACCGGTAGTGCCGCACCGGGACCGAGACAGCCGTGAAGTGCCCGAGAGCCTTGTTGTTGCCGGACTCGGCCGCGTTCAGAAACAGCGCCGACTTCTTCGCGAGCAGGAGCGCCCAGGCGCGCGGCGCAGCGCGGATCTCCTCCGCGGCGCGCGCGTACCACCAGCGATCCTGTGCCGACAGCGAGAAGCGCCCGGCGTGCAGCGGCCGGACCATCGTCTGCTCCCAGCGCAACCCCGGGGGAACCGGCGTCAATCCGGTGGTGCCCCGCTGGTTGCCGAGGTAGAAGTTCACGCCGCCGTTCGCCGCCACCGGCATCAGTACCCCTTCGGCGCGCCAGTTGTGGACGGCCGCCGGGGCGAGCGCGATCGCGACGCCCAGCCCCCCGGCCAGCCCCAGCGCCGGCAGCCGACGCCAACCAACCCGCAGGGCGCACGCGAATCCCGCCGCGATCAGCGGCAGTGCGAGCAGGACGTTCGGCCGGGTCAGCGCGGCGGCTCCATAGAGCAGCCCGGCGAGTAGGACCCGCGCCTTCTCACGACGCTCCAACGCCCGCCAGAGCTGCCAGGTCGCAGCCAGAAAGAGGAATGCGAAGAGCGTGACGTCGAGCAGTTCAGCCTCGAAGAAGATGCGCAGCGGGTAGCACGCGGCGATCCAGACCCCGGCAAGCGCCGCCCGCTCGCCGAACCAGCGTTCACCGAGCCGGTACGCCGGAACGAGCGCGGCCAGGCCGAGGGCGAACTGGACCCAGACGACCGCGGCTGCGCCGTGGCCGAACAGACGGTAGATGAGAGCGAGAAAATGCGGGTAGAGCGGCGGCCGGAAGAACGCTCCCTGGCTGCCGTCCCGCAGGATGCCGAGCGCGGTGCGATCAAACGTCAGCGCATCGACCAGGGGGAAACCGTACCAGGGCTGAGCGACCAGATCCGAGAAATACCAGGCCCGCAGCGCGAGTCCGAAGGCCAAGGCCAGCCAGAATCCCACCGGCAACTGCGGTGACGGTAATAATTGACGATCAGCAAGCGAGGCGAGCGCTCCGCCACGTACATGATTCACACCGACACGTCTCCTCTCGTGGCCGTGATCGAACGGAGAGGCCTCTCAGAATGGTCCAGGTGCAAGGCGGGCGACGATCCGGTGACTGAGGCGGCCTGGTGGCCGCCGCAGGGAGCCGGGAGGAGCCCAACGCCGCAGATGGGCCATTATCAGAGGCCGTACTTGTCCAGGCGGTAGCGCAACGTACGATCGGTCAGGCCGAGCAGCCGCACGGCCTCCGCCCGGCGTCCCCCCGCCAGCCGCAGCGCCTTGATAATGTACTGCCGCTCGTACTCATTCACCGCCTCCTCGAGGTTGATCCCCTCGGGCGGGATGTCGGGCACGAGGCTGCCCGGCGGTTGCGCCCCGAAGCGGATGAAATCCGGCAACGACTCGACGCTGATGGCGTCGCCGGGATTCATCGCGATGACGCGCTCCACGAGGTTTTCCAGCTCGCGCACGTTGCCCGGCCAGGGGTAGCCGGCGAGCGCCGCCAGCGCGTCGGGCCGGACTTCGATGCTGCGCCCGCTCTGCGCCCCGTATTTTCCGACGAAATAGAGGACCAGTTTCGGCAGATCCTCGACGCGCTCGCGCAGCGGCGGCAGCTGGATCGGGATCACGTTGAGGCGGAAGTAGAGGTCCTCCCGGAACGTCCCTTCACGGATCAGGGCGGCCAGATTCTGGTTCGTGGCCGCGATGATGCGCACGTCGACCGGGATGTCGCGGATGTCGCCGACGCGGCGGACCTTCTCCTCCTGCAGCACGCGCAGCAGCTTCACCTGCACGGCCTTGCTCGTCTCGCCGATCTCGTCGAGCAGAAGCGTCCCCCCGTCCGCGGCTTCGAACAGCCCCTTCTTGTCGCAGACCGCTCCGGTGAACGACCCCTTGAGATGCCCGAACAACTCGCTTTCCAGCAGCGTCTCGGTCAGGGCGCCGCAGTTGATCGACACCAGCGGCCGGGCGCGTCTCGGGCTGTGCGCATGGATGGCGCGGGCGACCAGTTCCTTCCCGGTGCCGCTCTCCCCGGTGATCAGCACGGTGCTCTTGCGCTCGGCGACCCGGCCGATGATCTTGAAGATCTCCACAATGGCCGGGCTGTCGCCGATCAGAAAGTCGGTGCGCGTCTCGCCCCGCACCTCCATGACCGCGGCGCCCCGGCCCGCCTCGCTGCTGCGGGCGATCGTCTCGCGCACGAACTGGCGGATCCTCGCGAGGTAGTCGCCCTCCTTGATGATGTAATCGACCGCCCCCCGCTGGATCGCCTGGATCGTGGCGTCGGCGGAGGGGAAGGCCGTCATGACGAGCATCCGGGCAGCCGGCAGCCGCTGCTGCACCATCTTGAGCACGTCGAGGCCCGAGATGTCCGGCATCCGCATGTCGGTGACCACCAGGTCGAATTCCCCCTCCTCCAGCAGGCGCTCCAGATCCGCGCGCCCGGCGGCCGTCGAGACCGCGCAGCCCTCCTTCGCGAGCATGACCGCGAGCACCTTGCGGATGCCGGGTTCGTCGTCGACGACGAGGACGCGCCGCTGCCCGCTCACGCCGCCCCCTCGAGCAGCGCAACCGCCGACGCGACCGTCGGCTTGACCGGGAAGCTCACCCGCACCGTCGTTCCGCGTCCCGGTGTGGTTTCGACGTCGACGCGCCCCAGATGGGCCTCGACAATCTTGAACACGATGGCCAGGCCGAGGCCCGTCCCCCGCTCCTTGGTGGAATAAAAGGGCGTGAAGATCTTCGCCATCGCCGCGGGCGGAATCCCGACGCCCGTGTCCGCGAACGCGACCGTCACCGCATCGGCCGCAGCTTCGAGACGGATCTCGAGCCGGCCGCCGGCCGGCATCGCTTCGATGGCGTTGAGCGAGAGGTTCCAGAAGACCTGCCGCACCAGCTGCTGGTCGACCTCGGCCAGAGCGCCGCCGCCCCGCTCGACGACTTCGATCCGCCAGGCGCCCTGATGCGCCTGGCGCAGCAGCGTTGCGGTCGCCTGCGCGAGTGCGCCCAGATCGACCGGGCGCAGCACCGGCTCGCGCGGGCTGGCGAACCCGAGAAAGTCGGTGATCAGCGCATCGAGCCGGGAGACCTCGCCGGTCACGATGTCCATCAGCTCCCGACTCGTGCCTTCGAAACGCTGTTCCTCGCTGAGCATGGTCAGCGACCCGCTCAACGAGGCCAGCGGGTTGCGGATTTCGTGGGCCATCCCCGCAGCCAGTTCGCCGATCGCGGCGAGGCGGTCCGAACGGCGCACCTGCTCTTCCATGCGGCAGATGTTCGTCAGGTCCTGGAAGGCGCAGATGACCCCGGTCAGGCTCCCACTCTCGTCCCGCAGTGGCGAGAAGGTCATGCCGAGCAGGAGATCTTCTTCGCCCGACTTGCCGGAGATCCGACCCTCGAGCCGCAGCGGCGCGCTCTCGAGCATTTTCGAGTCCCGCCAGGGCTCCGGGCGCGCGGGTGTCAGGAAGACCTCCGCGAACGCGACCCCGACCACGTCCGCGGCCTCCACGTGCGCGATGCGCTCCGCGGCGCGATTGCAGTAGGTGATCCGGCCCTCGAGGTCGATGGTCACCAGCCCGCTGGCGATGCACTGCAGGATGAGTTCGCTGCGCCGCTCGAGTTCGGCGAGCGAGGCGCTCGTGATGCTGAGCTTCTCGCCCATGCTGCGCAGCGACTCGGCGAGGTGGCTCGCGAGGAATGCGACGAGGAAGAAGCTGAAGACCGCGAGCAGATGGCGGTAGCCGATCGCCGAACGACTCATCGCGAGGGTCGAGCCGTCGGGGTCGATGAAATTCGCCACCTGGGGGATCAGCGGCGCGGCCGCGGCAACGCCGTAGAGCACGGCGCTCGCTCCGGCCGCGATCAGGCTCCCGGCCCGGTAGAAAAGGATGCCGGCGCCGATGATGATCAGGAAGTAGAGGATGATGAACGGGCTGGCCGCACCGCCGGTGATCAGGACGACTCCGGAGAGCAGCACCAGGTCGCCGGAGAGCTGCACGGTGGCGAAGCGGGTCTGGTCGCGCACTCGCGGGGCGAGCGAGGCGTAGACGATCGTCACCAGGAAGGCGAGACCCGCGAAGAGGTACAGCCCCCGCATCGGGGTCGAGAAGAAGCCCGCCCCCTCGCGCACCTGGAGCAGGATCGAGACGAGCAGCATGACGGCCGCGACCGTCAGCCGCAGGATCATCAGCCACCGGATGCTCCCCGAGAGGTCCGGGTCGGGCCCCGGCCGCCCCGCGGGGCCCACCCGGTGGTCCTTCACGCGCGGTTCCGCGTCAGCCGATGGACCCGGCGATCTTGAAGATCGGCAGGTACATCGCGATGACGATGTAGCCGAGCGCAAAACCCAAGAACACCATGATGAGCGGTTCGAGCATCGAGGAGAGGGCGCCGACGGCGGTGTCCACCTCCTCGTCGTAGAAATCCGCGATCTTGTTCAGCATCGTGTCCAGCGCGCCCGCCGATTCGCCGACGCCGATCATCTGGACCACCATCGGGGGAAAAACCTTGGTCTGCCCCAGCGGTTCGGCGATGGTCTTGCCCTCGGAGATCGCCTGGCGCGTTTTGAGGATGGCCTCCTCGACGACCCGGTTGCCGGCGGTGCGCGCGACGATGTC
>JANOHV010000164.1:0-4910 GCA_031406795.1 Candidatus Rokuibacteriota bacterium | reverse complement strand
GCGCGAATCGCGGTCTCGAATGCGACCAGGTCGACCTCGCTGCCAACCTTGATCATCGGCGCGAGCCACAACTCCTCGAGCAATTCGCCACCGATCAGCACCTGATAACGACGGGTTTCGTACCCTTGCAGGCGCTCACCGGCTCCGAGTTCCTTGACCACGACGGCAAGGGGCTTGGCCGGTGCCGCCGCGGCCTTCCTGCCCGCCGGATCGCCGGACGTGTCGTCTTGCAGCGACACGTCGATCTTCCGCAGCTCCACGGCGATTTCGGCAAACGTTCCGCCCGCGTAGCGTTTTGACGCGCGGTCGATCAACCACCCCTCGCCGTTCTTGACGTCCACGATCACCGAGAGACCCTCGAGAGCGCCGTCGACCCGCGCCTTGCCCCCCTGAAACCAGGAGGTCGTGACATCCTGGGGAAACTCCAGATCGGCGGTTTCGATGCGATAGCCGGCATGAGCGGGCAAGGCCGCCGCCAGCGAAAGAAAGGCGACCGCGGCGGCGAACTTTCCTGTCATGGGCCCCACCTCCTCCATCGGGTTTCTGGGAAGGATGATAGCCGCTTCCGCTTTGCCCTGTCAAAACAGCCGCAAGGACGCGCCGGCATTGTTCCCCCGGCCCCGCCATGATAGATTCGGCGTGCTGAGGGAGAGCGCGCTGCGCCTCCCCGAACCCGAAGCGCCATAACGAGGGTCGCCGGTGCGCGCAATGGCTGGCTTGAAGCGATTCGCCAACCCCCTGCTGGTCGCCCTGCTGCTGACGATTCTGCCAGCAGCGACTGCGCCCGCCGCACCCGCGCTCATCGAGCCGCCGCGGCTGCCTGCCGCCGGACGCTGGACCGCAGACCTGACCATCGCCGAACCCGGGCGCTACGCGATCGCCGCCAGCAGCGGCTCGGGAACCGCGCTCCAGCTGATTGACCGGCTGGCCGGGCCCGGTGAACCGGCCGGCGTCGCCGGGGAGCGCGACGGGCGGCTGGACCTGCTCCTCGATCGGGGAAGCTACCGGCTGGTCACCCTCGGGCCGGAGCGGGCGGCGGGCGAAGTGCGCCTCGAGACGCGCCAGTTCCTCGAGGCGAACCCGCCCGCGCCCCCGCTCCTCATCGAGGGGAGGCCGCTGAGCACCTCCCTTCAGGATTTCGAGCAGCGCACCTGGCGGCTGCAGATCGACAAGCCGCGGCGGGTGATCCTCGAAGCCGCCGGACGCAACCTCGCCGACCTGCGCCTCTTCAAAGACGGCGGCTGGCTGATGGCTGCCGCCCCCACCGTTGAAACCGTCGAACCGGAGGCGGGCCGATCGCTGCGCTCCTGCCGCCTCGTCGCCCGGCTCGAGCCCGGACGCTACCTGCTGACCGCCTTTGGCGGCCCCGAGCAGCCCTGGCCCGCCGGCGGGAAGGAGCACCCGCTGCACCTGCGTTTCGGCCTGCCGACGCTCGGCGACGCCGGCCGCACGCGCTACCGTATCAGTCCCTTCGGCGCCGACCACTACGTCGTTCCCGGTTCCGTGAATTTTCTGCAGCTGGAATTGCCGGAGGCGACCGCGGCCAGCCTGAGCGAGGCGCCGCTGGCGGCCGAGGGCGACCCCTTCGGCGGCGCCCGCTCCGAGGCGGAGATCACGAAGCAGCACCGCGAGCCCGTCGCGACGCTGGAGCCGCAACCGCAGCCCGAGCCGCGCCTGATCACCGTGCGCGCCGCGGCGGGACAGCCCTACGTCCTGCAGCATTTCGAGCTTCGCGAGCGCTACTCCTTCCAGCGCTCGGGGCGCTACTGGCTCGGGTCGGTGCACTCCGGACACCCGCAGGACGCGGCGGACGCCACGGCGATCGTCACGAGCAGCGGCGCCGCGGCGCAACGGAGTCTCGAGCCTTTCCTCGCGCAGGTGGTCGAGATCGACGGGTCGCACGGCTGGGCGCGACGCTGCAACCTGCTCGAGACCCTGACGGTCTTCTTCCACGCTCGCGAGGCCGGCGATTACGAAGTGCTGCTGCGGGGCGGGGCGGCTCGCGCCCGCTTCGAGCCGTTTTTGGTCACGAGGCCACAGAACTACCGCGAGCCGGAACTCAAGGCGGGCGGCACGACCTGGAAACTCGAGCCCGGCTGGCACGTGCTGACGATCGTCCCCGACGAGCCGGGAATCATCGAGGCCGCGGTCCGCCCCGTCGGCAAACTCGACGCGATCTGGGATCTGCTCGCGCCGGATCGCCCGCTGCGCGGTGAGCCGGTCCGGCCGGCCGTGAGCTTCCCTGCCGTGGATCTCGAATGGAACACCACCTACACCGTGCACCTCAACACGCGGCCGGGCGTGCGCAGCGGGCTCGTCCTGCGGGAACTGCCCATCGATCTGGTGCGGCCGCTGCCGCTCGCGCTGCGGCCCGGCGAGGAGATCGCCGTAGCCGCGCGCGTCGCGGAAACGGGGACCATCCGCGCCGAGAGCGAATCGGGGGAGAGCCTCGAGGTACGCACCGGGGAGGGCCCGTGGCTCAAGGCGCTGGAGACTCGCGCCGCCACGCTGGAGGTGCGCGTTCGAAACGCCGGTGCCGCCACGGTGCTGGCGGCCCTGCGCTTCGACGCGTCGCGCCTGCACGAGAATGCCCCGTCGCCGGCGCCCCCGCAGGGACAGCCGGCGGCCCCGCCACAATTCCCGGCGATCGCCGGGGACGGGGTCCGGTTCCTCGACCTGGAGCGCGGCGGCACCGCGACGTTCAGCATCCGCGCCGCGGAGCCCGCCTTTCACACCATCGAGAGCACCGGCCTGCTGGCGACCTCGGGGACGCTGCGCTCCCGCTACCTCCCCGCGCTCGCCCGTTCGACGGGGGGCGGGAGCGGCCGCAACTTCCTCGTCGGCAGCTACCTGCGCGAGGGGGAGTACCAGCTGACGGTGGCGGCGCAGGGGGCGTCCCGCGGCCATCTCGGGGTGCGGCTGCGGCGTGCCGCGCTTCGCAACGGCGGGACGCTGCGGGCAGGGTCCCCCTCCCGGGTCACGGTCGGCGCGGCCGAGGGCGTTGCGCACGAATTCGAAATCGCCGAGGCCGGCGTCTACCGCCTCACGGCCGCGGCGGCCGGCCGCACCCTGCCTTGCCGTCTCGAAGACGCCGACGGCTGGCCGATCGAGACCCCGGGGACGCCAGCGCAGTTCGAGCGCCGCTTCGAGCGGGGACGCTACCGCTTGCTGCTGCTGCCCGAAGCCGTCGGATCCCGCCGCGTGACCTTGCTGGAGCGGGTGCCGGATCCCGTGCGATTCGCGGGTCATGGCCCGCACCCGCTCGCACTGGAGGCCACGGTCGGGCACACCTGGACGGAACCCGTCGCAGACGCCGAGCGCACTCCGGACCGCTGGGAATTCGAGCTGTCGGCCCCGGCCACGCTGCGCGTCACGCTCACCGGCGAGATGCAAGGCGAGATCCGCCGACGAGCCGACACGCCGGACGCCGAGCCGCTCGCCCGAATCCAACCGGGACGGGACTGGTCCGGCCGGCTGCCCGCAGGCGCCTACACGCTGGCCGCGGTCTGCTCCCGGCGGAACAACCACGCCCCCTACGAGGTCACGATCCGCGCCGACGAACTCGTGCCGGGCACCTCGCGCGCCGTGACGGCGCCTGCCGCCCTGCCCGTCTCGATCGGGAGCGCCGGCCTCTACGAATTCACGACCTCCGGGAGCGCCGATGTCCAGGCGCGGCTCACCGACGCCAACGGCGCGACGATCGCCGAGCAGCAAGACCGGCCCGACGATTGGAACGTCCAGCTTGCCGCCCGCCTCGCCCCCGGCGCCTACCGCCTCGAATTGGCGCCCACGGCCGCCGCGAGCGCCGCCACCCGGGTCGCGCTGCGCGCCGTGGCCGAGCGCCAGGAACTGCCCTTCGCCCTCCCCGGCTCCCGCGAGGTCCGCCCCGGCGACGACGTCGCCGTCATCCCGCTGACGATCCCGGCGGGGCTGCCGCTGCTCGTCGTGCGGGCCGCCGCAGACGAGACCGTCGGACTCGGCCTCGAGTACGGCGCCGGCGACCGTTGGACGACCCTGAGGAGCGAACTCGGCCGCGCCCACGCCTTCGAGGTCCCGCTCGTCGTGGATCCGGCCGCACATCCGACTGCACAACCGGCTGCGGGGTACCGGCTGCGACTCTGGTCACTCGATCGCCGCGGCTCGGCGGTCCGTCTCTCCGCCACGGCCACCGCGCCCCCGCGTGTCGCCGAGCGCGACCTCGCTCGCGGCGCGCGGGTCGCCGTCGCCGCGGGATCGAACCCGCCGGTCGCGCTCGCCGAGATCGCGCTCGAGCGTCCCGGCCTGCTGCGGCTCGATGCCGCATCGCCTTGGCGCGCCTCCGGGGACGTCCACCGGACGCTGGCGGCCGCCGACGCCACCTCCTCCCGCGGCACCAGCATCTGGGTCGCCACCGACCTCGCCCCGGGCGCACGCGAGGCAACGCTCAAGGGCGCGAGAGTGTCTCTGACGGCCGACGAACCGGTGTCGGTCGACCTGCCCGCCGACGGCACCGCCGTGGCCTGCGACATCGAGCCGCGCGGCCCCGGGCCGCTGATGGTGACGGCAAGCGCGGCGGACGGCCGGCCGGCAGTGGCCATCGTGTCGCGGGGCCAGGCACGCGGCGGCGGCGTCGCTGCCACCGCGACAGCCGCGCTCGGGGAGAACGCAGCCACGGCGCTGCTGGTCGCGGACGGCCCGGCCACGGCGCTGCTCTGGCGCGCCGATCCCGCGCAGCCGGCTGCGCGGGCGACGCTGCGTCTCTTCGAATTCGCGAAGCTCTCCGAGGAACAGCTGCCGACCGGCACGGCGATGGGAACCCTCGATTTCGCCGGCGCGCGCCGCTTCACGCTGCCCCGCGGCGACAAGCGACTGCGGCTCGTCCTCGGCCGGGGCCTCTCGGCGGCGCTCGTGCGCGGCGGCCAGACCGAGAG
>JANOHV010000142.1:0-3132 GCA_031406795.1 Candidatus Rokuibacteriota bacterium | reverse complement strand
CGCTGCGGCGCCTGCGAGAGCGGCCGCGGCTGCGCCCGCGGCATTGCGACGACCGACCTGGAGCTGAGCCTGCAGTTCGACTACGAGTGGGCCTCCCGGCGGATCGTCAATCTCTACAAGTCCTGGCACGAGCAGCTCGTGAACATCATGGTCCGCTTCGGCGTCGCCACCGTCCACGAGATGGTCGGGCGCATCGAACTGCAGGCTCAGCTCCAGGTCGGTGGTGGCGATGCCGCGCGCGCAGCCGCGGCCGCTCTCGCAGGCGCCGCAGCGGATGCACTCGAGCGCGACCAGTTCGGCGGTGCCGATGACCACGCCGTCGGCGCCGAGGCAGATCGCCTTGACCATGTCGTGCACGTTGCGGATGCCCCCTGAGGCGATCAATGTTACCTTGTCGCGGATCCCCTCGGCGGCCAGGAAGTTGTGGACCTTCGGGATCGCGTACTCGATCGGCATCGCGATGTTCTTCTTCGCGATGTCCGGCGCCGCGCCCGTGCCGCCGTAGCTGCCGTCGATGTGCACGATGTGCGAGCCGGCGTAGTAGCTGCCGACCGCGACCATGTCCACGTCGTTGGGGGTCGAAACCTTCGAGGAGACCAGCGCGTCGGGGTTCATCGCCAGGATCCAGTCGACGTGCTTCTTGTGATCCTCGATCGAGTAGACGCTGTGGAAAGGAAACGGCGAGAAGAGCGACACGCCGGCGACCGCCTCGCGCATCTTCGCGACGGCGGGGGTGTTCTTGTCGCCGAGCAGGTGCCCGCCGAGGCCCGGCTTGGCGCCCTGGGCGTACTTGAACTCGACGATCTTGACGCGCTGGATCGACTCCTCGCGCACGCCGAAAAGACCGGTGGCCACCTGCGTGATGACATTGGCGTCGTACGGGAACAGGTGCGGCGGGTAGCCCCCCTCGCCGGTGCAGGTGAAGGTGTTCCAGACGCGGCCGGCGTGCGCCTTGCCGACCATCGTCGCCGGGCTGACCGAGCCGTAAGACATGCCGCCGCCGTACCAGGGCACGTCGATGACGACCTGCTTGCCCTTGCGCTTGTTGAGCTTGAGCCGGGTGTCGATCTGCGCGGGCTTGAGCTTCCTCGCCGGCTCCTTCGGGAAGTTGAGCCGCAGCTTGTCGAAGCCGCCGCCGGACTTGCCGAGGTTGGTCTCCAGCGTGTTGTTGGTGATCGTGCCGTTCTCGGCCTGATCCCAGGTGCTCAGGATCATGTCCGGGGTCCAGCGCGGGTCGCCCATCGACTCGTAGACCGGGTTCAGCCCCATACTCAGCGCGCCGACCGGGCACTTGTCGATGCAGTAATAATCGCAGTTCTCGCGACAGTGGAAGCCGCGGCAGAGGTGGTCCTTCGGGCGCACTGTGCGGTTGTAGCCCTTGTACCGGACGTGCACGCCGTGGGGGCACAGCTCGGCGCATTTGCCGCAGCCGATGCAGCGGTCGGTCCGGATGACCTTGTACTTGCCGATGTTGTTGCGGAAACGGGTCGGGATCTTCGACCCCTTCCGGGTGATCTTCGCGGTCACGACCTGTTTGATGTCGCTCATCGCTGACTCTTTCTCACGGAT
Source organism: Candidatus Rokuibacteriota bacterium (assembly GCA_031406795.1). Classification (GTDB taxonomy): domain Bacteria; phylum JAUVQV01; class JAUVQV01; order JAUVQV01; family DATDCY01; genus DATDCY01. The sequence goes on along the minus strand of JANOHV010000142.1, from coordinate 1,563 downwards.
TGATGGGTGTTATTCATTATCTGTTCACCTTCTGGCCGGCAAAGAGCGCCTGGAACGTCTCGCGCTCGAGGTCCTCGTAGAACATCGCGCGCCCGTACTCGCCCCTGAGGCGGCGCACCTCGCGGATCCCCATCGCCCCCAGCACCTCCAGCAGCTGGCTGTGCCAGGAGGCGCCGAGGTTGGTCATCCGGCGGGCCCCGAAGTCGGCCGGCACGTTGGCGATGTCGACCGGGCACGGGCGCCCCTTCGTGCAGTTCATGCACATCCGGCACTCCAGCGCGATCAGGAACGGGATGTCCAGCACCACCATGTCGGCGCCGCAGATGATGATCTTGGCCATGTGCTCGGCCTGGGCGATGCCGCCCCCGGCGATCAGCGTCACCAGATCGCGCAGGCCGCGCTCGACCAGGTGCGTGTGGATCCGCCGGAAGGACTCCTTCAGAAACTCGGTGCCGCCGTCGTCGTTCGGGCACTGCCCGTGAAAATCGGCGTGGAAGAAGATCGACTCCACGCCGTCGCGGATCAGCTTCTCGGCGAGAAGCGGCGCGCCCGGCGCCAGGGCGACCCGCACGCTGACCACCGCATCCGGTTCGATCGCCTTGATCGCGGCGACGTTGGCGAGCACGCAGTCGTCATACTCGAGCTGCACCATCTTCGCGCCGCGGATCAGATCGCCGCTGCCGGCGATCGTCGCGCCCGTCACGGCCGGGGCGAGCGCGGCCTGGTACTTCTTCAGATTGCCGGTGACCAGCGCCGGGTCGATCACGTAGAGCGTGCCCATCTCCTGCGCCGCGCGGGCGGCCGCCTCGTAGACCTGCGGCGAGAAATCGCCGAAGTGCGGGTTCGCCAAAACGAACGGCACCGGCAATTCATGCACGACGGGCGCCTCGACGCAGAGGCGGCCCTGCTCGTCGAACGCCAGGTCCCGCAGCTTCGCGCCGAGGTCGACCGAGGTGCTGATGTACTCGCGGCCGTGGATGCCGTCGCGCGTCGGGCGCACGATCTCGGACATGTCCGTCCACATCGCGTCGAACCCGGGGCCGGAGAACGGTCCGCGGTAGCCGGCGCCGGAGACGGGGATCTTGCCGGTCTCGGCCTGGTACCAGAGGCTGAGCAGGATCTCGGGTTTCCAGTAGCTGTCCCCGAGCCAGCGGAACTCCGGGTTGATGGTCCGCGTCACCACTCCCCGGGTGCAGTTCTGCACGCAGCGCAGGCAGTTCATGCAGTTGTAGAGGTAGTGCAGCGGTCCCTGCATCTCCCGCGTGAAGATGCCTTCCTTCTTGTAGATGTCGTAGATGCACTCTTTCTTGACGCAGTGGTGGCAGGCGCCGGCGCAGTCCTCGTTGAAGTCGACGATGCCGTGCCGGCCGATGATCGTGAACCGCGGCGGCGCGGCTTTGGTGGCGATGTGGTACTTCTTAGCCATTGCCCCTCCCCTACGGCCGCGGCAGCAGGCCGGCCTTCTCGACGATCTCCGGCACCGCCTCTTCCCACTCGATGGCCATGATGTGCACGCCGGCGACCCCATCCATCTTGCGGAGCTTCTGGATCGTCTCGACGCAG
>JANOHV010000140.1:0-7990 GCA_031406795.1 Candidatus Rokuibacteriota bacterium | reverse complement strand
GTCGAGTCATCGCGACGCCATGCTGCGGAATATGGTGACTTCGCTGATCGAAAAGGGCCGCATCACGACCACCCTCGAGAAGGCCAAGGAACTGCGCCGGGTCGCCGACCGGATGGTGACGCTCGGCAAGCAGGGTGACTTGGCCGCGCGCCGGCGCGCCGGCTCGTTCATCCGCAGCGATTCCGCGTTGAAGAAGCTGTTCAGCGAGGTGGCACTCTGGAGTCAGACCCGACCGGGGGGCTATACCCGCATTCTGCAGCTCGGAAACCGGCCCGGTGACAACGCCACCAAGGCGATCATCGAGTTTGTCGACCGGCCGAGGGCGGTCGTGGTCGAGGCGCCCGGGAAGAAGGCTGGCGCGAAGGCCAAGGCGGCGCCGAAGGCCGGCGCGGGCGCCAAGGCGCCGGTGAAGAAGAAGCCCGAGATCAAGGCGGACAAGAAGAGCCCGGCCGCCCCGAAGCACGCGCCCCAGAAGCGCGGCCACGGGAAGGCGCCCGCGAGCAGTTCCTCCTCATAGCCTGACACCGAACGGCGGGGGGGATTCCGGAAACGGAGTCCTCCCCGTTTTTTTTTGCCGTCATTGCGGCGAGCCGGTGCCGGAGCGCAGGCGCTCGACCCGCGTCACGCCCTTGATCCGGCGGATCTGCTCGAGCAGCTTGCGCAGCTGCTCGAGGCTCTTGACCTCCAGTTCGAACTCGTGCAGCCCGCGTCCGCTCTCGGTCGAGACCTTGCCCCCGGCGATGTTCACCGCCGCTTCGGCGATCACCCCGGTGATCGCGGCCAGAATGCCCGGTTTGTCGCGGCTTTCGACGAGGATGCGCACCGGGTAGTGCTGTTCGGAGGCGATGTCCCACTCCACCGCCACCAGCCGCTCGCGGTCGAGCAGCGCCGGTTCGGCGTTCGGGCAGTCGGCGGCGTGGACGGTCACGCCCCGGCCCCGGGTGATGAAGCCGATGATCTTGTCGCCGGGCACCGGGTTGCAGCACTGCGCGAAACGTGTCAGCGCGCCGCCGACTCCGCCGATGCGCACGCTCTCCTCGACGCGTTTGCCGGTGATGCGCTTGACGAAGTCGCGAATCTTCGAGTCCTTGCGCTCGTCGCGCTTGGCCAGCTCCTCCGGCGGGAGCAGCCGGCTTACCACCTGGTGCGCCGCGATCTTGCCGTAGCCGACGGCGGCGAAGGCTTCTTCGGCGCTGCGGATGTTCAGCGCGGCGAGCGCGGCGGTGAACTCCTCCGACTTGAGGGTCTTCGCGGTCGGCAATTCGTACTTGCGCAATTCCTTCTCGAGCAGGTCGCGCCCGAGCGTCACGCTCTGGGCGCGCTGCTCGGTCTTGATCCAGGACTTGATCCGGGCCTTGGCCCGCGAGGTCTTGACGAGCTTCAGCCAGTCCTTGCTCGGCACGTGGCCGCTCTGGGTCAGGATCTCGATGATGTCGCCGTTGACGATCTGGTAGCGCAGCGGCACGATGCGGCCGTTGACCTTCGCGCCGACGCAGCGGTGGCCGACGTCGGTGTGCACGGCGTAGGCGAAATCGACCGGGGTCGCGCCGAGCGGCAGCGCCCGCACGTCGCCCCGGGGCGTGAAGGCGTAGACCTCGTCGGGGAAGAGGTCGACCCGCACGGTCTCGAGGAATTCGCGCGGGTCCTTGAGCTCCTTCTGCCACTCGAGCAGCCCTTTGAGCCACTTCTGGCTCGCGTCGAAGCGGCTCTCGCCTTTGAATCCCTCCTTGTATTTCCAGTGCGCGGCGACGCCGTGCTGGGCGATGCCGTGCATGTCGCGGGTGCGGATCTGGAATTCCACCCGCTCGCCGCCCGGCCCGATGACCGTCGTGTGCAGCGATTGGTAGCCGTTGGCCTTGGGCATCGCGATGAAGTCTTTGAACCGCCCGGGCACCGGCGTCCAGAGCGAGTGGATCGTGCCCAGCACCGCGTAACAGTTGCGCACACTGTCGGTGATGACGCGGACCGCGATGATGTCGAAGACCTGGTCGAAAGGGATGTTCTGGCGCACCATCTTGGCCCAGATGCCGTAGTAGTGCTTGGCGCGGCCCGAGACCTCCGCCGGCACCTCGGCGTCGGCGAGCTTTTCCTGGATCAGCTGCTGCACCTCTGCAATGTAAGCTTCCTGCTCCTGGTGCTTCTTCGTGACGCGCTGGCTGATGTCGGCGTATTCCGCCGGGTGCAGCTGGCGGAACGCCAGGTCCTCGAGTTCGGTCTTCATCCAGGCGATCCCGAGGCGGTTCGCGAGCGGGGCGTAGATGTCGAGGGTCTCGAGTGCGATGCGCCGGCGCTTGGTTTCGGGCAGCGGGTCGATGGTGCGCATGTTGTGGAGGCGGTCGGCGAGCTTGATCAGGATGACGCGGATGTCCTTGGCCATCGCCAGGACCATCTTGCGGAAGTTCTCGGCCTCGCGCTCGACCTTGGTCGAGAAGGCCATCTTGCCGATCTTGGTCACGCCCTCGACGAGCACGGCGACGTCGCGGCCGAACTTGGCCTCGATCTCCGCCATCGTGGTCCCGGTGTCTTCGGGGACGTCGTGGAGCAGGCCGGCGATGATCGCCGTGACGTCCATGTGCATTTTCGCGAGGATGCCGGCGACTTCGAGGGGGTGCGAGAGGTACGCCTCGCCCGAGGTGCGCAGCTGGCCGCGGTGGGCGACCGCCGAGTAGATGTAGGCGCGTTCGATCGCTTCGGCGTCGGCCTCGGGGTAATAGGCCAGCACGAGGTCGATGATCTCGCCGATCCGGAACATGGTCGAAGTGTGCCCCCGCTCGCCGTGACGGGCGAGATTGCCCGTGTGAAACAATGTAGCCGCTCCCGACGGGTGAAGTAAAGGGAGTCCGTGATTGTCACCGTTTCCAAGTGCGAGGCGGAGTGGGCGCCCGGGAGCAGCTCTGGGCTGGTTCCTGCGCCTCCGGGGAACGTATTACCGAGTCAGTGGTCGATCGCATCGGGTCCCCCTCGGCGGCTCGGAGGACCGACACCGGGAAATCAGCAGAAATACGCTGCGTTTCCAGAGCGGGGCTTGCCCCGCAGTCTTCAGGCGTGTCTCTTGCATCTCGACTCAGCAGGAGGGTGCGCGGCATGGCTGAGGCGACAGGCGCCGGCGACCCTCGCCGGGCGCTCGGGGCGGCGGGCGAGTCCTCGGCGGCGCGGCACCTCGATGGTTGCGGCTATCGCATCGTCGAGGCGAATGTGCGCTGTCGGCTCGGCGAGATCGATCTGGTCGCGATCGATGCCGGGGTGATCGTCTTCGTCGAGGTGAAGGGGAATCGGGGCCGGCGGTACGGGGCGCCGGAGGAGATGGTCACCCCCGCCAAACAGCGGCGATTGACGCGGTTGGCGGCGTGGTACCTGCAGCGGCGGGGCTGGCTCGGCCGGCCGGCGCGGTTCGACGTCGTGGCTGTCGACTGGGATGACTCCGGCGCAAAACGCGTGCGCCATTTCCGCAATGCTTTTCCGGCAAGCGGGAGTTGGTGACGTGCTCGCCCGCGTCCGTGCCGCCGCCGTGCTCGGCGTGCAGGCGTTCCCGGTGCTCGTCGAGGCGGATCTCCAGTCCGGGTTGCCCTCGTTCGCCACCGTGGGACTACCGGACGAAGCGGTGCGGGAGAGCCGGGATCGCGTCCGCTCGGCGATCATGAACTCGGGGTTTCCCTTCCCGGCGGCCAGGGTAACGGTGAACCTGGCCCCCGCCGACCTGCGCAAGGAGGGCAGTTCCTTCGACCTCGCGATCGCTATTGGGTTGCTCGCGGCCCAGGGTCTGGCGAACGCCGAGGTGGCAGCCGACCTGCTTCTCGTCGCGGAACTTTCGCTCGACGGCGGTTTGAAACCGGTGCGTGGGGTGCTGCCCATGGCGCTGGCGGCGCGCGCGGGAGGCTTTCGGGGGTTGGTCCTGCCGCCGGAAAACGCGGCCGAGGCGGCGCTCGTGCGCGAGATCGAGGTTTACCCCGCGCGCACACTCGCCGAGGTGGCGGCGTTCCTCAACGGCGAACAGGTGCTGGTGCGGGCTCAATCGGCAGAACAGGAAGACAACGCCGTGGCCGGTGACGGCGCTCTCGAGGATGTGCGCGGCCAGGAGTTCGCCCGCCGGGCACTGGAGATTGCGGCCGCCGGCGGGCACAATCTGCTTTTTGTCGGCCCGCCTGGGTCGGGCAAGACGCTGCTGACCCGCTGCCTGCCGGGGATTCTGCCGCCGCTCTCGTTCGAGGAGGCGCTCGAGACCACCAGGATTCACTCGGTGGCTGGACTTGTATCTCCCGAGAGGCCGCTCGTGCGCCGGCGCCCGTTCCGAGCACCCCATCACACCGTGAGCAACGCCGGGCTCATCGGCGGCGGCTCGCACCCACGGCCCGGCGAGGTCAGCCTCGCCCACAACGGGGTGTTGTTCCTCGACGAACTGCCGGAGTTCCCGCGCCGGGTCCTCGAGAACTTGCGCCAACCCATGGAGGCCGGGGAGGTGACCATCGCCCGTGCGGCGCTCACGTTGACTTACCCGGCCCGCTTCATGCTCGCCGCGGCGATGAATCCCTGTGACTGCGTTGCCTTTCTGCGGTCTTCTCTGAAGAGATAGGGAGATAACATAGATTGATGCTGATGTCTTCTTTGCCGACGAGGATTTTGTCGGTAATGTTTTCAATGATTTGGCGTTTTTCTTCGCTGGCCAGTTGAGGCCAGCGGGAGTAGAGGTCCCGGGCTTCGAAGAGGATCCGGTCGGAGGAAAGGTACTGGATCTTTAGGAAGTCGATCTCTCCTTGGATCTCTGGGATCTGGTCTTCGATCTGGCGGACTCTTTCCTCCATTGGACGAAACTGGCTCCCGTAAGTCCTGACGTCAATTTCTTCGTCGAGGTAGGAGCGGAAGACTCGGTCGCGATCCTTCTCGGTTTTCTTCTTCTCTTCTTCCAGTGCTCGGAGGAGTTCCTCCTTTTCCCGGATCACCTGGTCGGCCGTCGCGAGATACCCGGTGATCTCGGTTGGTGACATGAAGAACTCACGGAGCTGGGTATGGAAGATCTCTTCCAGGTCGGCCACCCCGATCTTGTTCCGGCACTTGTAGCAGATGTACTTTTTTGATTCGGAGGGGACATAGAGTTTGTTCCCGCAGTCACAATAGGCAAACCCGGTGAAGAGGTGGACGGCCTTCTTGGCGGGTCGGCGGTTTCGCTTCTCCTGGTCGTCCAGGATGGCGTTGCACTCCTTCCAGATCTCTTCCGAGACGATCGGTTCGACCTTGATGAAGACCCAGTCCTCCTTGGGCTTCAAGACCCACTTCTTGCCGTCGCCAAGGCTCTTGGAGTAGTTCGCCCGATAGATACCCATGGCGGTGGAATCCCGGAGGAGCCGGGAGACTGTCGTGTCGGAGAACTGGGACCCATTCCGGGTCCGGTATCCTCGTTCGTTGAGGATGCGGGCGACGGACTTCTTCCGTTTGTGTTCGAGGAAGAGTTCGTAGATCAGCTTTCGGACTGGCGCCTCTTCCGGGTGAGGGGAGAACTTGCTCTCCTTGTACTGGTAGCCAAAGCATGCCGCGCCGGCGATCTTCTTGCCGAGCTTGGCCCGGATGGGGACGGAGGCTGCTACCCGATCGGCGATTTCCTCTCGTTCCCACTGGGCCATGGCGGCGATCATCGTGTAGAAGAGCCGGCCGGCAGGGGTGGAGGTGTCGATGGATTCCTGGAGGGAGATGAGGTCGGCGTTGTGCTCCCTGAAGTAGTCCGAGAAATCCAAGAGCTCCCGGGTGTTCCTGGCGAGGCGTGCAAGTTTGGAGAAGATCAGTCCGGTGATGTGTCCTAAGCGGATATGCTCCAGCATCCGTTTGGTCTCGGGGTGGGCGGACACGGCTTTGCCGGAGACTGCTTCCAGGTGGTAGACCTCTTTGACGCGCCAGCCCTTAGCCTCGGCGTAGTGTCGTGCGCGCTTCTCGTGGTGCTCGGGGCTATCGCCTCGGGCTTGGTCCTCGGTTGAGACCCGGATCCAGATGCCGACGTTCTTAGTAGTCTCTTTCATAAGCGCCCCTTGACTTCGACTGTAAGCCTGAATAAGCTTATGGACTATGAATATAAAAAGCAAGACACTAGGAGAAGTAATTCGGGAGCTTAGGGATAAGAAAGACATGTCCTTAAGGGAGTTGGCTACAAAGGTTGAAGTGAGCGCTCCATTCCTCTCAGATGTCGAGTATGGCCGAAGATATCCATCCGATCCGAAGCTAGAGAGACTTGCGGAAGTGCTTGGGACTTCATTAAGCGAACTAAAGAAGTACGACCATCGAGAAGTGTATGCTTCCATCAAGCGCTTGATTCAGTCGGATCCCACAGTCGGACTTGCCTTTCGAACCACTGCTGAGCAGTTGAAGAGTGGCCAATTGACGGCCGATGCATTTTTGAAGCAGGCAACTTCTAAGAAGAAGTAATGAAGATTGCATACAGTCCATTCGGCCAGTACAAAGAAAGGCTGTTCTTTCCAAAAGATGAAATTGATAGGATCTGCTGTGAAGCTTTGGCAGATGTCGGATTACTCCCGAAAGAGCCGTGCCCCATTCGAGTAGAGCGGTTTATCGAGAAAAGGTTCGAGAGTCATATCGAATATACCGACTTCTCGGATGGAGTCCTCGGATGCACGGTATTTGATAAGGAAGGTACAGTGAAGAGGGTTGGCGTAGCCTCTTCTCTGTACGACGGTACTCAGATTGGGCGGCGTCGGGTGCGCTCTACCCTCGCTCACGAGGCTGGGCATGGCCTGTTGCACCAGATTCTCTTCATAGAGGGCAGCGGTCAGATTGGACTTCCTCAGACTGAGAATCTCGATTTTAGGAATAGTAGGATCATGTGCAGGCGCGGTGATTTCGAACAGAATGGAACCGGTGGTAAATGGTGGGAATACCAAGCTAACCGAGCCATCGGTGGATTGCTCCTGCCGAATCAGCTTCTTGAGTTGGCTCTTGGACAACTCTTGGAAGAAGCCGGCTCGATGGGGCGGAAGTGCCTTCCCCCTGACATGTTTTTACGGGCCAAGGTTCTTGTTGCCGATGCCTTTGAGGTCAACCCTGTCGTGGCGGAAATCAGACTAAAAGAGCTGTATGTCGAATCGTGCCAGCTGGAGCTGTGATTTTTTTTGCTTGAAGTGTTAGTCACTGTATGCTAACGTGTGCCAACACCATGAGAAAGGAGAAATTTCATGGGAAAGAATCAGCACGTAGTGAAAAGGCCGGATGGATGGGCAGTGCTCGGTGCGGGCAATCAGCGTGATACGTCGATCAAGCCAACGCAGAAGGAGGCTATCGAACGCGCCACAGAGATTGCGAAGAATCAGAGGAGCGAAGTGGTGATCCACGGGAGGGACGCAAAGATTCGAGACAAAGATAGCTACGGTAACGATCCGATGCCTCCGAGGGACAAGAAGTACTAGTAAGGACGTAGGCGGAGCTTGAATCAACAAAGAAGCGAGAAGGAGGTCGACGATGGAGTATCACATCTACAAAGACGCGAACGGTCAGTGGCGTTGGTACCTTCAGGCTGCGAACAACAGGAAGATCGCCAACGCTGGCGAGGGGTACAACAACAAGGCCGATTGTCAGGCGGCGATTCAGTTGGTGAAGGGGTCCGCGGCGGCGCCGATCCGGGAAGATTGAGTGAATGAACAGGGGGTGGGTCATTCGTCCATGACCCACCCTCGGAAGTGGTCAACACATTAGGCCAGTCAGATTGTTTCTAAGCGCATCTGCACCTGGTCAGGTATAACCGAAGACCTTTTTCCCGAAAACCGCCTCCACGTGGTAGACCTCCCGGACGCGCCAGCGCTTGGCTTCTGCCTAATACCGGGCGCTTCTCGTGGTGCTCAGGGCTGTCGCTACGGGGCTGGTCTTCAGTACAGACCGGATCCAGATGCCGACGGATTTGCTTGCAAGCGCAGTCATGGTGGGGAATAATCTAACCGTTCCGACAGGTTTTGCAACCAGAACAAGGGGAAAAGGCAGATGAGAGCGAAGACGAAAA
>JANOHV010000270.1:0-9938 GCA_031406795.1 Candidatus Rokuibacteriota bacterium | reverse complement strand
GTTCCCGGACACCACGCCGGTCCAGGTGCAGATCAACACGGTGGCCTCGGCACTCTCGCCATTCGAGATCGAACGGCAGGTGACCGCGCCGCTGGAGCAGGCGATCTCGGGGCTCCCAAAGCTCAGGGAGGTCCGGTCCATCTCGAAATTCGGCCTCTCCCAGGTCACGGTCATCTTCGAGGACGGCACCGACATCTATCTGTCTCGCCAGGTGGTCATGGAACGGGTGCAGGGGGTCGAACTGCCGTCCGGGATCGACAGGCCCGAACTCGGCCCCGTGGCGACCGGCCTCGGCGAGGTCTTCCACTACCTCGTCAGCGGCAAGGACAGGACGCTGGCCGAGTTGCGAAGCGTGCACGACTGGGTCGTGAAGCCGCGCATGAGCGCTGTCCCGGGCGTCGCCGAGGTCAACACCTGGGGCGGCGACGAGCGCCGGCTGGAGATCCTCGTCGACCCGGAGGAGCTGGGCCGGCGCGGCCTGACGCTGGCCGCCCTCGTCGAGGCCGTCGAAGCGAACAACGCGAACGTCGGCGGCGGCACGATCGACGAGGCCGGTGAATCGCACCTGATCCAGGGGGTCGGGATCGTGACCGGCGCCGCGGATCTCGAGAACATCGTCCTGTTCGCGCGCGAAGGCGTGCCGGTGCGCGTGCGCGACGTCGCGCGCGTCGTGGAAGGCCGCGAGATCCGCCGCGGCGCAGTCACGGCCGGCGGGAAGGGCGAGGCGGTTCTGGGGCTCGGGTTCATGCTCATGGGCGAAAACAGCCGGGAGGTGACCACGAGGCTCAAGGCCCGCCTCGACGAGGTCAGGAAGACCCTTCCCGCCGGGATCGAGGTCGCGACCGTCTACGACCGCACAACGCTGGTCGATCAGGTGCTGCACACGGTCGAGAAGAACCTGTTCGAAGGGGCCATTCTCGTGATCGCCGTGCTCTTCGTCTTCCTGGGGAATCTGCGCGCCGGGCTGATCGTGGCGGCGGCGATACCGATCTCGATGCTCTTCGCGTTCGACTTGATGCTCCGGGCCGGAATCGCCGGGAGCCTGATGAGTCTCGGCGCGATCGATTTCGGGCTGATCGTCGACAGCTCGGTGATCATGGTCGAGAATTCCGCGCGCCGGCTCGGGGAGGACCGCAGCGGCCGCAACGTCATCGACGTCGTGCGCGAGGCGGCCATCGAAGTGCGCAAACCGACGATGTTCGGCGAGCTGATCATCATGATCGTCTATCTGCCGATCCTCGCGCTCCAGGGCGTGGAGGGGAAGCTCTTCCGGCCGATGGCGCTCACGGTGATCTTCGCGTTGCTCGGCTCGATGGCGCTCTCGCTGACGCTGATGCCGGTGCTCGCGAGCCTCGGCCTGAGCCGCAAAACCGGCGAGAAGGAGCTGTTCCTGATCCGCTGGCTCAAGGCCGGCTATCGACCGGTTCTTCAATTCGCACTGCGGCAGCGCATTGCGGTGCTCGGGACGGCGATCGCCTGTCTCGTGGGAGCGGGCTTGCTGGCCACCCGGCTCGGATCGGAGTTCGTCCCCCGGCTCATGGAGGGCTCGATCGTGATCAACACAGTCCGGCTCGCGAGCGTCTCCGTGGACGAGTCGGTGCGCTACGGGACGCTGCTCGAGCGCGCCCTGCTGGAGAAATTCCCCGACGAGATCGAGCGCATCTGGACCCGGACCGGGAGCGCCGAAGTGGCGACGGACCCCATGGGTGTCGAGCTCTCCGACATCTTCATCACCCTGCACCCGCGCGAGCGGTGGAAGCGGGCAGCGACCCAGGGCACACTCGTCACCGCGATGGAGAAGGAGCTGGACGCCCTGCCCGGCATGCGGATGATCTTCACGCAGCCGATCGAGATGCGGGTCAACGAGATGATCGCCGGCATCCGCTCCGACGTCGGCGTCAAGCTCTTCGGGGACGATTTCGAGATTCTCAAGGCGAAAGCCCGGGAAATCGAGGGCGTGCTCAAGGCGATCCCCGGCGCCGCCGATGTCAGCGTCGAGCAGGTGACGGGCCAGCCGCTCGTCCAGGTGGAGGTGGACCGCGACGCCGCGGCCCGCCACGGCATCCCTTCACATGAGGTGCTCGAAGCCGTCGAAGCGCTTGGCGGTCTCGAGGCGGGCATGGTGCAGGAGGGCGATCGGCGATTCCCGATCGTCGTGCGCCTGGAGGACCGGTACCGGATGAGCCCCGAGGGCCTCGGCCACATCATGGTCGCGACCGCCGGTGGCGGGCGAATCCCGCTCGCGGGCCTCGCAAGGATCAAGCAGACCGAGGGACCGTCGACGATCAACCGCGAGTGGGCCCGGCGGCGCGTGGTCGTCCAGGTCAACGTCCGGGGGCGCGACGTCGGAAGCTTCGTCGCCGAGGCCTCGGCCGCCATCGAGAAGAAGGTCGCCCTCCCGGCCGGCTACTTCGTCCGCTTCGGCGGCCAGTTCGAGAACCTGCAGCGCGCGCAGAAGCGGCTGATGATCGTCGTGCCGATCGCGCTGGTGCTGATCTTCGCGCTGCTGTATTTCACCTACGGGAGCGCGCTCGATGCGACGCTGGTCTTCACCGGGGTGCCGTTCGCCGCGGTCGGCGGCATCGCCGCGCTCTGGCTTCGCGGGTTGCCGTTCAGCATCTCCGCGGGAGTCGGCCTGGTCGCCCTCTCCGGGGTCGCGGTGCTCGGGGAGTTGGTTCTCGTCTCCGCGATCCGCGACCTGCTCGCAAGAGGCGCGACGCTGCGAGCGGCCATCGAACAGGCCGCCGAACAGCGCCTGCGGCCCGTGCTGATGACCGCTCTCGTGGCAAGCGTGGGTTTCATCCCCATGGCGCTCAACACCGGCATCGGCGCAGAAGTTCAGCGCCCCCTGGCGACGGTGGTCATCGGCGGCGTCATCTCCTCCACGCTGCTGACCCTGCTCGTATTGCCGGTCCTCTACGCCGTCGCCGGGAGAGGGGCGCCGGCGACTCCGGCGCCGGATCCGGCCGCTGGCGGCTGAGGACGGGGACCGCGCTCGCGCCGCTCACGACGGCGCCTCCTCGTGATGCTCACCAGCCGTCGGCGTGCGTCTCCAACGCTTCGAAACCCACCCGCTGGAGCGTGTCGCCGAAGCGCTCGCGGGCACGACCCTGCAAACGGAAGAACGCCAGAGCCTCGCCGATGACCGCGATAATCTCCTCCGTCCCGGTGAGCACACCGAACACCGGCCGGCCCAGGAACGGCACCCGCCCCAGTTTCCCCCGAAGAAGAGCCGGCTGCCGCGTGTCTTCTCCCCAATGCTCGTCGACGGGCAGGAGACAATATGCTTATCCGGTTGACGCAACATGCCACTAGATGTTGCGTCGATACATGGGTGGCGGAGAACCAGGTGACTTTCCCCGCAGTGAGGTGCTCCCCCGGCGCGTCCTACCGCCTGTTTCGCGAAGATGACGCCAGCATCCACGCCTTGTCGAGGATCTGGTGGCCCAACGGGTCCTGGTGCCCAAAGCGCGGCAGTAGCGTTGTCGGGCGACTGGCCACCCCCGACCCCAGATGTTGTGGTCCGTTGCGTCAACCGGATAAGCATATACCTTCTTTGTGACTATTATCTTGACACGGTGGAACAATAGTCACAGGAGCACCGCCCGGCGCAGGCCGAGGACCCTATTGCGGACCACCATGATTCGCTGGATCCGCTTCCCGAGGACCGTGGGCAACGCTGATCGTGCCCCCCCGACGACAACGGCGCCCTCGTAGAGAACGACCGCTTGGCCCGGGGCCACGGCATCGGCGGGTTCGAGGAACGAGACCGTCAGGCAGTCGCCGGCGACGATCGCCGTGCAGGGCACCTCGCGCCCGCGGTGGCGGATCCGGGCGGTCAGCAGTGCGGGCAGTCTGTAGAACAGAAGGTTCACGTCTTCGACGGTGCAGGAAGACGCAAGCAACTCCCCCTTGGCTCCAACAACGAGCCGGTTGGTTTCAAAATCCCTGGCGACGACATACACGGGACGGCCCGCACTCACCCCCAGTCCGGAACGCTGGCCGACGGTGAATCCGAAGAGCCCCGGATGCCGACCCAGGACGCACCCCGACATGTCGACGATCGGGCCGGGCGCCGAGATCGCCCGCCGTCGCACCAGGAGGTCCCGATGGCTCGCGCCCCCGGCAAAGCGGAGGTCCTGGCTCTCGGGTTTTTGCGAGACCGCCAGCCGGCCAGCCCGGCCCGCGCCGCCAGCAACCACCGCCAGCTGACGTCGTCAAGGGCCCGGAAACCGCCGAAGGTCTTGGTGATGTGCTGCAGCTCGATGCTCACGGTATCTCCTGCGCGGCGCTCGGGCCATCGCCTCTTCCTGTTCGCGCTCGAGTTCGAGCAGCGTCGGCTGAACCGTGCGCACGACGAACGGCAGGCCGATGAACGTTGGCGCCTTCTCCGGATCGTGGACGACTACTTCACCCGCTCGCGCGCCGCGGCGTCGATGACGGCCCGCACCTCTTCCCGGTCCAGCGGCTCGACCAGATAGTAGAAGACGCGATGGCTCCGGACCTTGCGCTGCGTCTCGAGCGAGTCGCAATCGTTGACGACGATCACGGGCAGCCAGGGGTCGACCTGATTGAGGCAGGGCAGATACTCCACGTCCTCTTCGCTTTCCCGGCTCAGTCCGATCACGCAAAGCGCGACGTCCCCCGCGGCGGCCTCGCAGACTGCCACCGCGCCGCTGTCGGTCCATTCGGCCTGGAAACCCAACTCGTCGAGCGCGAGCGCCAGTTCCGTGCCCGGGGTGCTCCGCGAGAGAACCAGAACCCGCGCCGACGGCAGCCCCGGCCGGCGACGCCGTGCGCGCTGCGCGACGGTCGCGGTCGGCCCCGAGGCCGTGGCGCGCCAGCTCGAGGCGCGGTCCACGGGACTGATCCGCTCCACGGTTGCCCCCGTCAATTGTCCGCCGGCCATGCCGGCTTAGACCCCGATCCCCTCGAACAACGCCGTCGACAGATAGCGCTCCGCGAGGTCCGGGAGAATCACGACGATCGTCTTGCCGGCGAACTCCGGCTGCTTCGCCAGGCGCACCGCGACGACGGCGGCCGCGCCGCTGGAGATGCCCACGAGCAGACCCTCCTCGCGCGCCAGGCGCCGGGCGAATTCGATGGCCTCGGCGCTGTCCACGAGCTCAACGCGATCGACGATCGAGAGATCGAGCGTGTCCGGCACGAAGCCGGCGCCGATGCCCTGGATTTTTTGCGGACCGGGCTTGATCGGCTGCCCCGCGAGCTTCTGCGAAATCACCGGGCTCTCCCTCGGCTCGACCGCCACCGAGAGGATCTTCTTCCCGCGGGTGTTCTTGATGTAACGCGAAACCCCGGTGATCGTCCCCCCCGTGCCCACCCCCGACACCAGCACGTCGATCGCACCGCCGGTGTCGTTCCAGATCTCCGGCCCGGTGGTCTGCTCATGGATCTCCGGATTCGCCGGGTTCTTGAACTGCTGCGGCAGAAACCAGCGCTGCGGATCCGCCTTCGCGATCTCCTCGGCGCGGCCGATCGCCCCCTTCATACCCTCGGAGCCGGGCGTCAGAATCAGGGTCGCCCCGAGCGCGGCAAGCACGCGGCGGCGTTCGATGCTGAAGGTCTCCGGCATCGTCAGCGTGAGCTGGTAGCCCCGCGCCGCGCAGACGAACGCGAGCGCGATGCCGGTGTTGCCGCTTGTCGGCTCGATGATCTCGACCCCGGGCGTGAGCACGCCGCGCTTTTCGGCATCCCAGACCATGTTCGCCCCGATGCGGCACTTGACCGAGAAGGCGGGATTGCGCCCCTCGACCTTGCCCAGCACGGTTGCGGCGGCGCCCTCGGTGACGTGGTTCAGACGCACAAGCGGCGTGTTGCCGATGGATCGCGAGTTGTCTTCGTACACGCGGGTCATGATGTTTCGCGCCTCCCGTTTTCCCCGCCCGTTCAGGCGGATTTCTCCAGTGCCTGGCCGAGGTCCGCCAGTATGTCGCCGACGTGCTCGATGCCGATCGAGAGTCTGATGAAATCCGGCGTCACCCCGGTCGCCAGCTGCTCCTCGGCGGAGAGCTGCTGGTGCGTGGTGCTCGCCGGATGGATCGCGAGCGTCTTCGCGTCACCAACGTTGGCCAGGTGCGAAACCAGACCGAGCGAGTTGATGAACTTCTTGCCCGCGGCGAGTCCCCCCTTGATGCCGAAGCCGATGATCGCGCCCGCCCCGTTCGGCAGGTAGCGGGCGACGCGCTCCTGCTCGCGGCTCGTGGGCAGACCCGGGTAGCTCACCCACGCGACCAGCGGATGCCGCTCGAGCCAGGTGGCAACCGCCAGGGCGTTCTGCGCGTGGCGGGGCATCCGCAGGTGCAGCGTCTCCAGCCCCTGGATGAAGAGCCAGGCGTTGAAGGGGCTCATCGCCGGGCCCAGATCGCGCAGAAGCGAAAGCCGGGCCTTGATGATGTAGGCGATGTTGCCCATCGGCTTGAGCGCCTCCACAAAATCGAGCCCGTGATAACTCGGCTCGGGTCCCGCGATGAGGGGGAACCGCCCGTTGGTCCAGTCGAACTTCCCGGAGTCGACGATCAGCCCGCCGAGCGAGGTGCCGTGGCCGCCGATGAACTTGGTGGCCGAGTAGACGACGATATCCGCGCCGTGCTCGAACGGCCGCAGCAGGTACGGCGAGACGGTGTTGTCGATGACCAGCGGCACCCCGGCTTCGTGCGCCGCCTGCGCCAGCCCGGCGATGTCGGCGACATCGAGCTTGGGGTTGCCGATCGACTCGGCGTACACGGCGCGGGTCTTCGGGCCGATGGCGGCCTTCAGCGCGGCGAGATCATTGGACCGGAAGAACTTCACCCGCACGCCGAGCCGCGGGAAGGTGTAGTGGAAGAGATTGTACGTCCCGCCGTAGAGGTTGTCCGCCGAAACGATCTCGTCGCCCGCCTGCGCTATGCTCAGCAGCGCGACGGTGATCGCGGATTGCCCGCTCGCCAGCGCGAGAGCGCCGACGCCGCCGTCCATCAGCGCGACCCGCTTCTCGAGAACGTCGGTGGTCGGGTTCATCAGACGGGTGTAGATGTTGCCGAATTCCTTGAGGCCGAAGAGGTTCGCCGCGTGCTCGGTGTCGCGGAACTGGTAGCTGGTCGTCTGGTAAATGGGAACCGCTCGGGCACCCGTCGTGGGATCCGGAACCTGACCGCCGTGGAGAAGGACGGTATCGACGTGCTGCGGTGACGCGCCCATGATCTTCCTCCCTGAATACCCGAGTAAATCCAATTACTACTGATACTATTGAATGAATAGTATATGAGCGCTTCTCATTTTGTCAATGGTTTTCCGACCCCAGGATGTAATCCTTCAGTGAAGCGCGGAAACCTTTTCCGTTCGTGGTGAGCCGTGAGCTTGACGAACGGTCGAACCATGAACGGAAATTTAACCTGTCCACAAGCGCCCTTCGACATGCTCAGGGCGAACGATAGCATTTTCCCACCCTTCACTGAAGGATTACCCCAGGATTCTGTGAAAATAACACTAGCAATTGAATCGCGATTCAAACTATATTATACCGATCATGAGAATATCCACCCGGGCGCGGTACGGTTTGAGGCTCATGCTTGATCTCGCACTCAAACACGGGAAAGGCCCGATCTTCCTCAAAGAGGTCAGTCGCAGCCAGGAGATCTCCGAGAAATATCTCGGCCAGATCGTCATGCCCCTCAAGGCGGCGGGGCTCGTCAAGTCCTTCCGCGGGGCGCACGGCGGGTATACGCTCCAGCGCGATCCCGAGAAGATCACCGTGCGCGAGATCGTCGCCACCCTCGAAGGCGATCTGAACCTGGTGGAATGCGTCGCCGACCCTGGCTCCTGCACCCGTTTTGCCGGCTGTGTCACCCAGCAGGTCTGGTGCGAGGTGTCGCGCGTGGTCTCGGAGACGCTCGAGAACATCACGCTCGCCGATCTCGCGGTGCGACATCATCAACGCAGCGAAAGCATGGCCACCTACACGATCTGATCCCGGCACGGCCGCTGCAGCGCTCCACCAGACCCCTCTGATCAGCCTTTTCCTTCCCCCTGGATCCGCGCGTACGCGCGGATCCAGCAGAACAGCAGGCATCTCAACTCACCATGAAAAGCCTGATTTCGCTGACACCCGAAAAACAGGACAGGTCAACAAGCCTGCCTCAACTGATCCGCGCGTTACGCGCGGATTTGAGTTCCCCGCGACGGGCGGATCCCCACCTTCAGACCGGTCATGTGGATGTGATATCATGAGCGCACTCGATTTTCCGGCAGCAGACCAAGACCGTGCCCGGAGGTGAACGTGGCAGCTCAACGCAGGATTATCATTGCCCCATCGATCCTCTCGGCGGATTTCTCGCGCCTCGGAGAAGAGGTTCGCGCCGTCGAGGCCGCGGGTGCCGACTGGATGCACCTCGACGTCATGGACGGCCACTTCGTGCCGAACCTGACGATCGGCCCCGGCATTGTAAGCGCGGTCGACCGGGTCACGGCGCTTCCGCTGGACGTGCACCTGATGATCGACGACCCGGCGTTGTTCATCGAGGACTTCGCGAAAGCCGGCGCCGACTATCTGGTCGTGCACCAGGAGGGCCAGCCGCACCTGCACCGGCTCGTGTCGCGCATCCGGGAACTCGGGGTGAAGGCCGGAGTCGCCCTCAACCCCTCGACCCCGCTGAGCACGCTGAGCGACATCCTCCCGGAGATCGACTTGCTGCTGATCATGTCCGTCAACCCCGGCTTCGGCGGACAGTCGTTCATCCCGGGCGCGCTCGCCAAGCTGCGCGCCGCGCGCGAGCTGATCGACCGGGTCAACCCGAAGGTGCTGCTCGAAATCGACGGGGGGATCAAAGCCGACAACGCCGCAGCCGTGCGGGAGGCCGGCGTCGACGCCATCGTCTCCGGCTCGGGCATCTACGGTCACACGGATTACCGGGCGATGATCGCCGGTCTCAAGGGGGATGCACGATGAGCGCAACCGAATCATCCGACTGGGTACTGCGGCTGCTCAAGCGCACCGAGGCCCTGCTCGAAGGACACTTCCTGCTCTCCTCCGGTCTGCACAGCGACCGCTACTTCCAGTGCGCCCGGCTGCTGCAGTACCCGCGCCGCGCCGCGCGCGTCGGCCGGGCGATCGCCGAGCTCTGCCGCCCCTTCGGCGCCCAGCTTGTGGTCTCGCCCGCGCTGGGCGGCGTGGTCATCGGCCACGAGGCCGGACGGGCGCTCGGCGTGCGCGCGATTTTCACGGAGCGCGAGCAGGGGATCATGCGGCTGCGCCGCGGCTTCACGATCGCCGAGGGCGAGCGGGTGCTCGTCGTCGAAGACGTGGTGACCACCGGCAAGTCCACGCTCGAGGCCGCAGCGGCAGTCACCGCCGCCGGCGGCCTGGTGGTCGGCCTGGCCGCGATTGTCGACCGCAGCGGCGGCGTCGCCTTCCCCTACCCGTTCCGATCGCTGCTGCAACTCAAGGTGGCGACCTACGCCCCCGAGGTCTGCCCGCTCTGCCGCGAGGGCAAACTGCAGGCAGTCAAGCCCGGGAGCCGCCAGATCGCGCCATGCGGCACCGAAGGAAGAGGGCTTGCCTAAAGACACCGTGCCTCCGGACTGGGGTCCGGTCCAGGAGTCCATCGGGCGGATCGCCGGTCTCTCTCTGTTGACGTACGACGCCGCCGGCCGCGAGCTTGCGGCGACCGGCGTCCCCGCCCTGTGCCGGCTCATCGCCACCGACGCCGAGGGTCAGCGGCGCTGCGCCGCCTGGTGCGGGCGACATCGCGAACTGGCCGCAACCGGGAACCGCGCGATCTTCTACCGCTGCCACGCCGGGCTGCAGTGCTTCGCGGTCCCGGTGCGCATCGCCGGCGGCGCGGCCGGCTCGCTGCTTGGCGGCAGAAGCGTCGAGCGGGCCGCCGATGTCGACGACATCGAGGCCCTGACCCGCGCGCTCGAGCTTCCCGCCGATGCCGTGC
>JANOHV010000103.1:0-4850 GCA_031406795.1 Candidatus Rokuibacteriota bacterium | reverse complement strand
GAGGGCACGCCGCTGCGTGAGCCAGCCGGAATCCGATACGAAGTAACAACTTGAGCCGGTCGCCGCGGTCGCCCGACCTCCTTGTTGCGGAATCGTTGGGTGCCGGCGCGGCGCCTTGACTTTCGCCGTCTGCAGCAGGAGACTCCGGCGGTGCGCTGCGCCGGCGCCCGCTCTGAAAGGATGGGATTCTGGTTTTGGACGATTCGATCAAGAAGTTCATACTCGGCTGGTTGCCGTTTCGCCGTCAGATCAGGAACAGAAGACTCATCCTCTCGAATATCGTCCGAGCGGCACGAGGCGAATCCTATGTCTGCAACGCGTTGAGCGGGAATTCCGATTACAACATCTGCATCAACTCGGACATGACCGTTTCGTGCAATTGCCTTGACATCGACGCCAGCGGGCATCTCGGCGACTTGAGCGCAAGCACGCTCGAAGAGATCTTTCGCGGCGCGACGGCGACGAAATTCAGAAAATCGCTCTCGCGGGGAGTTCTGCCGATCAGAAGGTGCCTGGAGTGCCGGGAGCTGACCAGGACCACGAGAAGACAGGCACAGGCCGCGTTGACGAACTTTACCACCCCGAAGCGCGGGATCATGGTCGAGAATACCGTGCTGTGCAATCTGCGCTGCGTCAACTGCAGCCGCAAAGCGATACTGGCGACGAGGAAGAAGCTGGGGATGTCCCTGCCGGACATCGAGAACGTCGCGATGAACATCAAGCGCAACGAGATCGGCCTGGTGAACTACTTCAACCTGGGTGAGCCGTTCATGTCGAATGCAATCTACGAAGAACTCGCGATCATCCGCAAGCACAACCCGCAGGCAGCTATCTACCTCTCGACCAACGGCTTGCTGATGAATCAGCAGAGCAAGTTCGAAGCGGCCCTGCTGCTGGATTACCTCTATGTCTCGCTGGACGGCGCCACGACCGAGAGCGTCACCCGGTATCAGGCCGGCGGGAACTTCGAGAAATCGTACGGCAACATGAAAGAACTGGTCAGACTGAGGAACTCGCGGAGGCTGGTCAAACCCGTGATCGACTGGAAATACGTCGTCTTCAGCTGGAACGACCGCGAAGCGGAGATCGAGCGGGCGGTCGCGCTGGCGCGGGAGGCTCAGGTCGATATCATCTCGTTCTGGCCCGGGTCGGGGTCACCCGACCAGGTCTCCCACCGGTTCGCCCACGACGAGTTTTTCCAGAAGCTCGGATCCTCGTCCTGGAAGGGCCGGGAGATAGATTTCAGGACGTAGATCAGGCTGTTGCCGCCGCGGCCTCGACGCCGCGCAGGCTGCCGACCGGCAGGATCCTCGTCGTCTCGGGGAAACTGTTCTGCCTGGCCAGGCCGCAGAGCACCCGCCCGGGTCCGACTTCGAAGACCTCGCCGGCGCCCGACTCCCGCAGCCAGGCCATCGCGGTGCGCCAGCGGACGGGGGCGGCCAGGGCTTCGACAACCCGGGCGCGGATTTCCACCGGGTCGATCGACGGCCGGCCGGTCGCGTTCAGCAGGATGGGGATGCGGGGGGGAGCGAAGGGGACCCCCCCGGCGCGCCGACCGAAGTGATCACGAGCCTGCGCCATCCAGGGACCGTGCCAGGGGCCGGCCACATCCAGGCGCCGGTGCCGGCCGAGGCCCGCCCGGGAGATGCTTCCGGCCAGTTCCTCGAGCAGCCGCAGGTTGCCGGAGAGGATCACTTGCCCCGGGGCGTTGTCATTGGCGAGCACCACCTCGCCCGCGGGGGCAGCGGCGGCGAACCAGCTCAGGAATTCCTCCCGGCGGTCGGTCACGACGGCCAGCATGCCGCCGTCCAGATCGGCGGCCGCCGCCTGCATCAGCTCGCCCCGCCATGCGGCCAGGGTCACCGCGGTCTCGTCCGCCACCACGCCGGCGGCGGCCAGCGCGGTGATCTCCCCCAGCGAGTGTCCGGCGACCAGATCGGGCGCAATCCCCCGATCGGCCAGCCGCCGGTGGTAGCCGAGCGAGACCGCCACCAGCAGCGGCTGCAGCAGGTCGGTCCGCGCCAGCAGTTTCTCCGGTCCGCGCAGGCACAGCGTGCGCAGGTCGCGGCCGACGAGCGCCTCGGCGTGCGCGATCAGCGCGCGGAAGCGCTCGTCCTCGCGGAACAGATCGGCGGCCATCCCCACGGATTGGGACCCCTGCCCGGGGAAGAGGAAGGCCCGCGCGGTCACCGGGAGAAGGCGACCGTGGCCGACAGACCGCCGTCCACCACCAGGGTCTGACCGACGACGTAGGCGGCGTCTTCGGATGCCAGGAAGTTCACGGCTGCCGCCACGTCTTCGGCCCGCCCGAAGCGGCGCAGCAGGATGCGGTCGAGGTTCTGCTGCTTGATCTGCCGGGGCATCCGGGCGGTCATGTCGGTGTCGATGAAGCCCGGGACCACGGTATTCACCCGGATCCCCTTCGGCCCCAGTTCGGCCGCCAGGGAGCGGGAGAAGGCGATCAGGGCGCCTTTGGTCGCGGCGTAGTTGGTCTGGCCGGCGATCCCCACCAGGCCCGAAACCGAGGCGACCGTCACGATTGCGCCGGCGCGGGCTTCCATCATCGGGCGGGAAACCGACTTGCACCAGCGATACACGCCGTTGAGGTTGGTGTCGACCACGGCATCCCAGTCTTCGGGGGGCATCATCATCAGGTATTGATCCCGGGAGATCCCGGCGTTGTTGACCAGGATGTCCACGCGGCCCGTCTCGGCGACGACCCGGTCCACCACGCCGGCGATCGCCCCGGCGTCCGACTGCGGGCAGCGCAGCGCGACGGCTCCGCAGTCGGCGGCGGTCTGAGTCGCCGCCTCCTCGTGCTGGTGGTAGGTGAAGTAGACCTTGGCCCCGCCCTGGGCGAAGCGCGTCACCACGGCGCGACCGATGCCCCGCGACCCCCCCGTCACAATGACCGATCTCATTCGCCAGCGCTCCTGCTGAGGTTCACTGTCAGTAACCCATTATGGTTGCAGTTCACTATTCCTGGCGGGAGTAAATCCCGCCCCTACATTGTTGAGATTCGTGTTGCTGTAGGGGAGGGTTTGATACCCTCCCGAGGGAAACATCAAATGTCGCTTGCATTACAATTGTTCACCGTCCGGTCCGGGTCCGCCAGGGCCAGATAGCGCCGCCAGAGGTCTTCCGGCCATTCCTTCACCAGGCGGCCGGTTCCCAGATCGATCAGCGTGGTCGTCGTATGTCCGCAGGCCACCTCCGCCTTGAGCTTGCGGTGGACCAGCGAGTGGGAGAAGACCAGCCGCCCCGCCCAGGCGTCCAGGCAGCGGTGCTCGGTCAGCAGCACCAGCGGGTCGCCGTAGCGCACGGGCTTGCGATAGAGGCAGTGGTTCTCCACCACGGGCATCGCCACGCCGAGCTTCATGGCCGCCTCCAGGGACATGAACTCCTCCATGATCTGCGTGCGGCCCAGTTCGAACCAGTAGAAGAACTGCACGTTGTGCACGACGCGCATCATGTCCACCTGGTGGAAGGCGGGCGTGAGATGAATCCGGCGGCGGATCGAGCGGGTCCTGCCCGCCGGGTCGGGGTCGGCGGCGGCGCGGGTTGCAGGCGTCATCGCCGGCCCGGCCTTACATCTCGTCGAGCTTGACGGAGAGGCTCTTGGCCATGATCGGCGGCATGGAGGTGGTGCGCACTTCGGGGCCTCCGGGCGCGCCGAGAGAGAACGCCAGCCCGGCAAAGGCCAGGTCGATCCGGAAGACGGCGAGGGCGACTTGGCAACCCAACGCCGGCGACCAGGCGTCGGCCACCACCTCGGCGGCCTCCTCTGCGCCGTGAAAGAGGCGGACCCCGGTCTTGAGGCGATGCTCGCCGGGAGCGCCGAGCACGCCGATCAGCTTGCGCGAGAGACCCTCCGCCCGCCGCCGCAGGATGGCCGCGGCCCCGCGGTAGTCGCATTTCTCGAAATCCATCATCCACTGCAGGCCAAGAACCAGCGGATCGCCCACGCGAAGCCCCTCGGCGTGGATGTTGAAGAACCGTCCCTCGAGGCGCAGGGAGTCGTGGGCTTCGACGCCGCAGGCGCCTCCCCCCTGAGCGACGACCGCCTCGCGCACAGCCGCAAAGAGACCGCCGGCGATGCTGTGCGGCGCCATGAGCAGGTAGCCGAACTCGGAGGTCTTGCCGGCCCGGAAGAGGTGCACCTTCTCTTCGGCGAACGGGTAGATCTCGATCGACAGGTAGGGCAGGCCCAGCGCGTCCGCCCCGAAGAGGTCCCGGACCACCGCCCAGGCGCGGAAGCCATCGATGGAGAGGAGCGCATGGCTGTCAGTCAGGTCCTCGGCGATGCCTTCCCGATCGGCCTCCCGGATGATCCGGGCCATCAGGTCGTCCGGCGCCGCGGACTCGCACAGCAGGATCAGCTCTTCGTCGTTGTTGGCCACGTAGCAGTCGGCCAGCAGGCGGCCGTCGTCGTCCGCCAGGAAGGTCTGCATGACGCGGCCGTAGCGGATCCTCGCGACATTCCCCGGCAGCAGTCCGTCGAGCAGGTCGATCCCCTGGTCGGTCGGCATCCGGTAGCGCCGCATGAACGAGAAATCGGTCATGGCGACCGAGTCGCGGACCAGACGGTATTCGGTTTCGTAGTCGGAGACCCGGGAGACGACCTCCACGCCATGCCGCTCGGCCAGCGTGGCGCCTTCCCAGCGCGGACCGAGGTGCAGCCGTCTCATCGGGGCACCGCCTGAGCATCCTGCTCGGCGATCACGAAGTCAACCAGGGTGTTGATGGAACGCAGGATCGACATGCTGTTGTCGGGCACCTTGACCTTGAAGCAGCTCTCGACGCACAGCACGATCTCCAGCGCGTCCAGGGAGTCGAGCCCGAGCCCGGAG
>JANOHV010000261.1:0-21630 GCA_031406795.1 Candidatus Rokuibacteriota bacterium | reverse complement strand
GATGAACTTCATGGACCCGATCACGGAAACCCCGGCCTTCGGCAGCACGGAGATCTGGGAGATCAACAACTTCACGGTCGACGCCCACCCGATCCACCTCCACCTCGTGATGTTCCAGGTCATCGACCGCACGGACATGCTCACCGGCGCGGTTACGCCGGCTGAACCCTGGGAGAGTGGCTTCAAGGACACGGTCATTGTTTACCCCGGCGGGGTGACCAGGGTCAAGGCGATGTACGACCTCGCGGGCCTGTACCTGTGGCACTGCCACATCCTGTCGCACGAGGACAACGAGATGATGCGGCCATATTGCGTCGGCTCGTTGGACCAGTTCGGCAACTGCATTCCCTGACCGAACGGGGCCGGGGTCGCACGATGCGGCCCCGGCCTCATCCTCCTCTGTTGGCCGACTTGCCGGGCGCACCCGCCGCCACCCCCGACATTTCGAAGCGCGCGCCATTTTCGAAGAAGACCTGCCGGGATTCCGAAGAGCCTGCTTTTCGCGCGATGCGTTGCGGAGGAAAGGCTGATGGTCTGCCCGATCTGGATTTCAACAGCATGAACATGGCATATTGTGACACGGGACTGACCGGGTGAGAGGGGGGAGAGATGAAACGTTCGGTGATGGTGGTGGCAGTGGCAATGCTGGCCGCGGCGGCTGTTCCGGCCATGGCGGCGGACCGGTTTGACATCGAGAAGGCGCGGCTGGAGCGCAACAAGCAGACCGTGACGGCTTTCTACAACATGTTCATGAACGACCACGATCCGGAAGGGGCCATGGAGAAGTACGTCGGGGCGGAGTATCGGCAGCACAATCCCTTCGTGAAGGACGGCAAGGAGGCCTTCATCGCGGCCTTCAAGGAGGTATTCAAGCGCGTCCCCAAGGCCCGCATGGCGATCAAGCGCGTGATCGCCGAGGGCGACCTGGTGGCGGTCCACGTGCACCATCTGGACCCGACCGGCGGCAAGGGCCGGGCTTCGATGGACTGGTTTCGCCTCGACGCCGACGGCAGGATCGTGGAGCACTGGGACGTGATGCAATGGGTGCCCGAGGACAACGAGGTCATGAATCAGAACACCATGTTCTGAGCGTCCCGGCGATCGCGTTGACGCTGCGCCGCGAGGCCGGGGCCAGCAGAACATGGGTTGCGTTCGTCCCGCCGGTGTGGCTGCGCTTGCCGCTGCTCCGGACCGGGGGCATCGGGAAGAGCCGGGATTCCGCGGCAGAGCGGGACGCGGCGTCTCAAAAGGACCTGATCGCGACGAGACCATAGTAGCCGCCACCGGCCTCCGGAGCGATCCGCCAGCCCCGGTATGACCCGGTAAACACGTAGCTGCTCGCGATGCCGGTAGCTGCCCCCGCGGGCCTGAGCGGTGCCGGGCGCAGCCAGCAGGAAGAGACTCATGACGAACATCCGGGCAGGATTTCTGCGGGGACTTCTGCCGGGCCCTCTTGAAGGCATCGCCAAGCACGACATCCGCTCGCCGCTCTCGGTCATCGAGATGTACAGTTTCTTCCTCAGCGCTCTTTCAGGCGGGCCGGGTCGACCGGCAACGGCTCGTAGTTCCAGCCGGAACCGGTATTGCTTCCGAACAGCAGCCGCCGGCCGCCGCTCTCCACGGAGACCCCCTCGACGAAATTCTCCTGCGGTTTCGTCCGGTAGCCCGGCAGGTCCCGGGTCGCGCGGGTGACCACGTTGTACGCGTGGAAGCGGCGCGTCTGCGGAATCCAGTAGATCAGGTCGTCCCCCTCCATCCCCTCGTAGTGCGAGGTCTGCGCCACCTGCAGATACTCGCCCTCCGGAGTGCGGATCCACAGCGCGGCCTCGCGTTCGTCGCGCTTGCCGCCGGCCCCCAGCGGGTCCGTCACGAACAGCAGGGTTCCCCGCGCATCGACGAGGTACATCTCGCGCGAGGCGAGCTTGCGCCCGGCGAGCCCGGTCCGATAGTCGACCGGTTGGAATGTGCCGGTTTCGACGTCGACGAGCCAATCTTCGAACGCGGACTCCGAGAGGTCCCGGCGCAGCTGGCCTCCCTGCGTCACGAGCGCCACGGTGCCGCGCGAGCGTTGGATGCCGATCACGCCCTGCCCGTCGGTCCAGCGGCGGTTCGGCTCGCGGCGCAGAATTCGAATGGCGCCCGAGGGCATGTGGTACGTGCCGAGGAGATCCTCGTCTCTGAGGTACTTCGGGATCCCGCCGTCGGGGAACGCGGCGAACCCTTCAGCCGGGCGGTACACGAGGTGTTTGAAAGAGAACAGCACGGTGTGGTCCCGCAGCAGCGCCGCGTTCTCGAACCGGCTGTGGTCCTGCGCGGGCCCATGGCAGCCCGTCAGCAGACCCGCTCCGAGCAGCAGGCAGGACGCCAGGGCGGCGTTCAGGTGCGGTTTCCTCATTGGTCCCCCCCGGTGCGTCAGAGGATCGCCCCTTCGCTCACGGGATGCGCGCGACGAGCACGCGGCCAGGCAGAATCGTCCACGGCAACGCCGGTCGGCGCCGCGGGTGCCTGCCGAACCGGGTGCTTCGCGGGAGGAAGCGTGCACCGGACATGCGTGATGGTGTGTCGCGCGGGCGTTGATGTCAAGGGAGGCGACGGGGCCGCAAGAAACCAGTGCTAATTCGCGGCGTAACTCGTATATTACCAAGAAGAGAAGGTTGATTCGGCTCATCCCGGGAAGGAGGACTGCTCATGACGAATGATCCACCCTGCAGCGACCCGAAGGGGCTCTGCCGCCGGTTCGGCGTGCCGGCGGCCTTGGTGATCGTCGCGGCAATCGGTGCGGCTGTCTTGATCGGCTCGCGGCTGATGCCACCGCGCATCTCGCTTCGGCCGTTCGAGCGGCTGGTGCTCGCGCCGGTGCTTCCCGAATCTCCCTTCCCGCTGCGGTTCTTCAGCACCGCGGTGAAGACTGATTCTCGGGGACGAATCATCACCGGGCCGACGCCCGACCCGGTGAAGAACCTCGTCGGCGCCGAGTCGGCGGGTGAGCGTGCCGGGCTGGGGCGTTTCACGAAGATCATGTTCGGGGCGGGCTATTTCGACGGCAAGCCGGGTCCCGGCGACCGCATCGACCCGAACCATCCGGTTGTCAAGAGCGGCGGGCAGCACTGGCCGTTCGTGCCGCAGCCCTTCCGCAGCTGGCCGAACGCGCTCGCGCTCACCGCCGACGCGCGCACGCTGTACGTGACGCTCCCCGGGCGCGAAGGGTATCCCGATTGGCGCGTGGCGGCAGTTGACACCGCGAGTCGGAGCGTTCAGTGGATCGACCTGCGCCCGCCCGGCCAGACGCGGGGCACCCGCCCGGTCGGCGTCACGATTTCACCGGACAATCGCGATATTGCCGCCGGACCCTACGCCGTGGTGCTGAACCAGTACGCGAATTTCGCCAGCGTGATCGACACGGGGACCAACGCCGTCCTCGGGGAGTTCCCGACCGGCTTCTACGCCGAGAAAGCGGTGTTCAACCGCGAGGGCACGCGCCTGTACGTCACCGACCGCTTCAAGGATCAGGTGCGCGCCTTCCGCATCGACCCCGGTCCGCTGTTCGCCCCGATCGCGGAGATCCCGACCGGGATGAGCGACCTGGAGCGCACGAATCCCCGCGATCTGGACCTGGGTCCCGACGGCAGGACGCTGTATGTCGCGAACACGCTCGGCCACACCATCGCCGTGATCGACATCGCCGACGACGCGAACCGGCTGGTCAAGGTGCTCCCGGTGGGGGGCTTGGCCACCGACGTGAAGTTTGCCGGCAGGTGGGGGATCGTCTGCGGCCATGAGACCAACACCGTGCTGAACGGGCCGGAGTCCGGGCATGGCCTGCCGAAGATCGTCGAGGGGGTCGCGATCCGCAACGATGGAACCGCGCTTGGCTACACCCCGGTGATGTCGGACGCGACGCGGGCGACCACCTTCGACGACCTCGGCAGTGAACTGAACGTGTTCGACTCGGCCAGTAACCGGTTCGTCTACCGCTACGTCGACACCGAGCGCGACCTCTCGCAGCTGACCTCGCCGGGTGAGATCGTCGATCTTGGCGATCACGAGGCCGGCCAGAAGATCATCCGGGGGAGCGGTCCCGAGCAGATGTTCGTCCGCGGCGACCTGCTATTCGTGAGCCAGCTGCACTCGGACCGGCTCGAAGTCTTTCGCGTCGACCAGAACCCGGCCACCGCCGCGGGGATTCTCACGCAGGTCGGATTCGAGTTCACCGGCGGCATCACGCCGCAGGGCGTGGCTGTCTCGCCCGACGGCCGGACTGTCTACGTCGCCAACATGCAGACCGAGGACATCGCGGTTCTCGCGGTCAGCGCCTCCGGGGAACTTGCGCGGCGTGAGCTGATCGCCGTCGGCGTCACTCCGGGGACCCCCGATCCGACCAGCGGCGGCAACGGCGCCGGTCTCTTTGCCACGCACGAGGAGGTGGGGCTGCGCTGGCTCTTCACCGAGTCGTACTCCGACGACGGCCACAAGTCCTGCGGATTCTGCCACTGGCAAAGCCGCCAGGACGGGAATCAGTGGAACGTCGGCGGAAACGCCATCGGCGGGCCGAAGGTATCGCCGCAGAACAAGGACCTCTCGGACAATTGGCCGCAGTGGTTCGAGGGGTTGAGCAACGGCATGGTCGGCTATGCATCTTCCTGCAATGGCGAACTCGTCAACGCGGAGCTCCGGAGCGCGCTTTTCCCGCAGGCGACGCTCCGGGAGCGGCTGCTGGCCCGCGAGGCCTTCGTCAAGCAGAAGACCGCCGAGAATTCGGCGGCTCTCGGCCGGCCCGATCTCAAGGGGGACGCCTCCTCCATCGGGTTCTACGACATGGCGTTCGCGCAGATCCTCTGGACGCAGAACGAGACCAGGCGCATGCCCAATCCGCTCACGCAATATCCGCCGGCCCCTCAAGCCCTCATGATCGCGCGCGGCCGGGAGCTCTTCTCGACGGGCGTCGACCGGGGCGGCGCCGGCTGCGCCGAGTGCCACCACGACGGCACGACGAACAGCAATGGGGTGCCGGACGACACGTTCCAGGATTTCAACATCCACGAGCCGGGGGTCGTCAGCGAGACGACGGTCGACGGCGACGGGCCCTTCCTGCGGCTTGCGAACGATTACATTTTCGAGAAATTCGGACCGCCGCAGGATCTCGGGTCGCGCCAGAACGTCAGCAGCCGCAACACCAAGCACCTGCGGTCCTTCTGGGACAGCGTCCCGCGCTGGCTGCACCACGGCGCCGCGCACTCCATCCGCGAGGTTCTGCTGCCGCCCGACTCCCCGCTGCTGCGACGGCAGGAGCGGGGTTTCAACTTCCGGACGGTGCGCGCGGACCACTCGCGGCGGGTCGCGCACGACTTCCTCGGGGGGGCGCCCGTCGTGCTGCCGACCGAGGTGCCGATCACGGTCGCCGACGCCGGCGGCGCGGTGGCCGGGGACGGCCGCGGCCCGATCCTCGTCAGCCTCGATGCGCCGGAAGTCGTCGCCGCCCCGAGCGCGGCCTACCCGGAGGGGAGGCTGCTGCTGGACCGTCTCGGGACGGCGAATCTCGCCCCGCTGGTCGTCGTCGACGCCGCGGGGAGCCGTTCGATCAATCCGGAGCTTCGCGCGCAGGGGGTCGAGGTCATCGGCGACACGCATGGGAAAACCTCGCATCTGAGCGCGGAGGACATTGAGGCTCTCTCGCTGTACCTGAGCTCGCTCCAGTAAGCCAGGCGCCAGGGGCGGGCAGGGAAACCCGGCCCGCGGCCCCAGGCTCGCGTTGAGCCGCGGCGGCGGCTACGGGTGCGGCTGCGGCGCGTGACAGGACTCGTCGTCGAGGCGGAGAAAAGCCTCCACGACCGCGGGGTCGAGATGGGTGCCCGCGAGCGCGCGGATCTCCTTGCAGGTTTCTTCCCGCGAAAGCGAGGTGCGATACGGCCGGTCGGTCGCGTGGAGCGCGTCCCAGATGTCGGTCAGCGTGAAGATTCGCGCCGCCAGCGGGATCTGGTCGCCCTTGAGCCCACGCGGATAGCCGGTCCCGTCCCAGTGCTCGTGATGGCAGTAGGGGATGTCGAGCGCCGGGCGCAGATAGGCGATCGGCTGGAGCATCTCGAAGGCCAGCTGGGGGTGCCGGCGCATGATCGCCCACTCGTCCGGGGTCAGCGGCCCGGACTTGCGCAGGATGGTGTCGGGGATGCCGATCTTGCCGATGTCGTGCAGCAGCGCCCCGCGGCGCACATGGGAGAGCTCCTCCTCGTTCATCCCCATCGCCCGGGCGAGGCGCACGGTCATCTCGCTCACCCGCTCGGTGTGCCGCTCGGTCGCCTGGTCCCGCAGATCGAGTGCGTGCGCCCAGCCCTCGAGGGTGGCGTCGTAGGCCAGCGTCAGGGCGCTGTGCGAGCGCTGCAGCTCCTCGAAGAGCGCGGCGTTGTCGATGGCGATGGCGGCCTGGGAAGCGAGCGACTCCAGAAAGGCCTGCTGCTCCTCGTCGAGCAGGAGCGGCTTGCGGCTGAGCGCCTCCAGGACGCCCTGGACCCGGCCTTTGGCGGTGAGCGGCACGGCGTAGTAGGCGATGAAGCCCTCCCCCTCGATGAGCTCCTCCCGCGCGAAGCCGCTCGCGGGATCCCGGAGGTCCGGGATGCGGATGCTGCGCCGCTCGAGCGCCGCGAGCCCGGCGATGCCCTCGCCGATCTTCAGCCGGGTGCGCTTGATGCCGCCGGTGCGGAAGCCGCGCCCGGCCGCGTATTCGAGCGCCTGGGAGTGCGGCTGCAGCAGCAGTACGTCCGCGGCGTCGAGGCCGAACTGCTCCATCACCCGCTCGAGCAGCTGGGTGAGGGTCACGCGCAGATCGAGGCTGGAGCTGATCACCAGGTCGATCTCGTGCAGCGTGGCGAGGCGCTCGAGCCGGGTGCGTGCTTCGGTTTGCGCCCGTGCGCGCTCGGTGATGTCCTCCCCCGAGCTGATTGTCCCGACGACCCGGCCCGCCTCGTCCCGGATCAGCGCGTCGTGCCAGCCGACCAGCACCTCGGCGCCGTCGCGGGTCAGCACCGGGTCCTCGTGGTATTCCATCGGGGGCTCCTCGCCCGCCATGAGCCGGGTGTAGGTCGCGGCCGCCGCCGTGCGCACCCGCTCCGGAACGAACGTCTCGAACCAGGGTTTTCCGACAATTTCCTCCTCGGTGTAGCCGAGCATCCGGGCGCCTTTGCGGTTGATCAGGCGCACCCGTCGCTCGGTGTCGATGACCACGAGCATCACCCCGGCGACGTCGAGGTAGAGCTGGGCGCGCTCCTTCTCCTGTTGCAGGTGCAGTTCGGCTTCCCGGCGCTCCGAGACGTCGCGGACGATGCTCATCATGACCTTGCGGCCGCCGACCTCGATCACGCTCAGGCTGACTTCGGTCGGGATTGTTCGGCCGTCGCTGCGGGGAAAACTGACCGAGGCCGCGGGCACGCTCCCCGTGCGGACCGCATCGGCGAAGAGGACTCGGTACCGTTCGCGCTCCGCTGCGGGGTGCAGGTCCAGATGGTGCAGCCCGAGCAGCTTCTCCGGCGGCAGGCCGAGCAGCTCCCCGGCCTTGTGGTTGGCGTCGATGATCCGGCCGGTCGCGGCGTCGTACACGATGATGGCGTCGTTGGCCAGCTCGATGAATGTACGGTAGCGCTCCTCGGAGGCCGAGAGCTCGACCTCGGCGCGCTCGCGCGCGGCGAGTTCACGCCCGACCACGGCGTAGATCAGCAGCGAGGAGAGGACCACGAAAGCCCAGCCCTTGTACGACTGGACGACGGTGATCGTGTGCGTGTCGGCGATCAGGGCCTCCAGGACCCGGTCCGAGACGGCGATCCAGACGACACCGAAGAGAGCATAAAGCGAGGCGATCCGGAACGCGACAGTCCGCATGCAGTGAGGTATACCACCCTTCGGTGCGGATGAGAATGAGGCGCCGCGTCGGCGCCAAGGCCTGAGCTGCCACTCCGCCCCCCCGGCTCCGCGGGCCACAGTGCAATTGTCTGGCCGGGTCGCTGGTCTTGCGTCCGCGGCGGACAGGGTGTATCTCTGTTAGTGATACCGCCTATGGATCGGCGCGGAGGCAGAGGCGCTGCGCTCAACTGCAGGAAGAGAGGAGGTGATACGGATGAAGAAGGCAATCAGCAAGCAGGCGCGGGAGCAGGAAGCGGCGCACTGGACGGCGCTGAAGAAGGCTCTGAGTGAGCAGTCGGTCAAGGTCTGCCGCAAGTGAAACTCCTGAAAATCGTGACGTCGCCGGTCGGCGATGCAGAGTTCCGGGTGCGGCGGCGGATTTCCGCCGAGTGAGGACGCCGCCGCACCCGCCATCCCCCGTCCCGCCGTAGTGTTATCATCGCCCCATGGCGCTCACCGATCCGTTGAGCTTCTTCGTGCAGCTGCACCTCACCGCACGCTGCAATCTGCGCTGCCGCCACTGCTACCAGACGGAAGCGGCGGGTGAGGAACTGACCACCGCCGAGGTCCGCGATCTCATCGCCGAAGTCCGCGACACGATCCAGGCCTGGCAGGAGACCTACGGGCTCGCTTTCGCCCCCGCCGTGAGCCTGACCGGGGGGGAGCCCTTCCTCCGCCGCGATCTGTTCGAGATCGTTCGCGATTTCCACGAGGCGGGTTTCGCGGTCGCGGTTCTGAGCAACGGCACGCTCGTCGGGGAGGCTGCGGCGCGGCGGCTTGCCGACCTCGGGGTGCGCGCCGTTCAGGTGAGCCTCGAGGGGCGCGAACCGGTTCACGACGACATCCGCGGCCCGGGGTCCTTTCACGCGGCGCTGCGCGGTGTCGACCACCTCATCGCCGCGGGTCTGACCGTCACGGCAAACATGACCCTGTCGCGCCTGAACGCTGCGGAGGTCCTGCCCCTCGCGCAGCTGGTGGCGGCGCGCGGTGTGCAGCGCCTCGGCTTCGCGCGCATCGTCCCCGCCGGCCGGGGTTGCGAATTGCGGGAGGCGGCGCTCAGCGCGGAGGAAACCGGGCGGGTCTACCGGGAGATCGCCGCCGCCGCGGTGCCGGGGCTGGAGTTCGTGACCGGCGACCCGCTGGCCTCCTGCGTGCTCTGGCCGCCCGCGATCGACCCCGGGCTCTCGATCCCCGCGGGCGGTTGCGCCGCCGGCCTCGCCGGGATTACGGTGCTGGAGGACGGGACGATCCTGCCCTGTCGCCGCCTCCCCGTGGCGATCGGGAACGTCCGCCGCGACTCGATCCGCGAGCTCTGGGCGACGTCCCCGGTGCTGGCGCGACTGCGCAGCCGCGAGGAATATCGCGGGCGGTGCGGGACGTGTCCCCGCTGGGCCGCCTGTCGCGGCTGCCGCGCGATCGCGTGGGCGTCGTCGGCGGCGCGCGGCGAGGAGGACCTCTGCGCGGACGATCCGCAGTGCTTTCTGTGACGCCGGTTCCTCGGTCACGTAACCCTTCAGTGAAGTGAGGCAACTTTTCCCGTTCGTGGTGAGCCTGTCGAACCACGAACGGGAAAGAGTCTTCATACAAACGCCCTTCGACGGGCTCAGGGCGAACGGACTGATCTGGCCACCGTTCACTGAAGGGTTCCTCGGCCATGACGCTTTGGGATCGACAACGGGATCTACGGGGATTATCATCGGCGCCAGGGACGTTGGGTTGCCGCCGAAGCGCCATCAGAAGGGAGACGGGCATGAAGAAGACGGTCGTTCCCGGGCTGCTTGTCTTGATTGCGGGGATTCTGGCCTCCCGGACCCTCGCCGCCGAGCCGGCGAAGAGCGTGCGCTCCCCGGAGATGCAAAAGATCGTGCAGGAGTTGAAGAAGCATACTGACGAGCAGGCGCAAATCGCCAGGAACCTTGAGACGTTCGACACGCTGGATTTCGTCGTGTTCAGCAACCAGGAGTGGACGCGGCTGCACGAGAGCCACGACCGGGAGATCGTCGTCAATTGGCCCGACGGCCACCACACGAACGGCATCGACATCCACATCAAGGATCTCAAGGCCCTCTTCGTCTATGCGCCGGACACGAGCATCAAGGTGCACCCGATCAAGTTCGGTTCGGGGGAATACACCGCCGTGACCGGCATCATGACCGGCACGTTCACCGAGCCCATGCCCACCGGCGACGGGAAGTTCATCGAGCCGACGGGCAAGCGGTTCTCGATCCCGATGTGCACCATCGGCCGCTGGAAGAACGGAGTCATGGTCGAGGAGTTCCTCTACTGGGACAACCTGACCTATCTCAAACAACTCGGCATCGCGCAGTAGCGGAGGAGACCATGAGCAAGAACGCACCGCTGATCACGAAGTTGGAGCCGGGCACCTATCACTGGTGCAGCTGCGGGAAGTCGCGGAAGGAGCCGTTCTGCGACGGATCGCACCAGGGGACATCCTTCACGCCGCTGGAGTTCGTGATCGCGGAGAAGAAAACGGTCGCCCTGTGTTCCTGCCAGCGCACGAAGAATCCGCCTTACTGCGACGGATCCCACGCGCAGGTCGACTGACCGAGGCGCGCCACCGGCGAGGCTGCGCTTCCCCCGTCGGTCAGCGCTGCGACACGGCGCCGGGGCCGGGTTCAGGCGCGTCCGGGAGCTGCGGCTGCTGACCCATTTCGTAGAAGGCGATCAGCCGCGCGGCCTGATAGCGCTGGTGCTCTTTCAACGAGACGTCGCGCGGGCTGTAGGCGTCGCCGGTGCCGTAGATCCGCACGTACTCATGCGGCAAGTTCACGAGGTACTGGTCGACGATCTCCAGCGGCGCCTCCGAGCGCTCCTTCGCCAGGCGCTCGTTGATCTCCTTCGGGCCGAAAGCCGATGCGCTGCCGACGGAGACAAGCATCAGCTTGCGGCCGCGGCTCTCCCGCGCGAGAAAATCGACGAAGGTGACGACGCGCTGGTATTGCAGCGAACCGGGCTCGATCCGGCTGGAGGCGACCGGGAAGAAGACGGTAATCTCGCCGGTGCCCTGTTTCTTCGAAACTTTCTCGAAGGCGTCGAGGATCATTCTCGTGGTGTCGTAGGTCTTCGTGCCCGTCTCGTCGATCCGCCGGGTCGTGTCCGCCACCTTCGCCGTCGTTTCCGAGATGGACTGGGTCGCGCCGTCGATTCGCCGGGTGGCCTCGGCGATCTTCAGCGTCTCGCCCTCGATCCGTCGGGTGTCCTCCGCGATCTGGGTCGTGCCCGACTCGATCCGCTTTTCCGAGGCCTGGATGTCCCGGGTAGCGGTTTCGATCTGCTGGGTCTTCGCCTCAATCTGCAGGGCCTTCGTCTCGATCCGCGCCGCGGCGTCGGCGGTCTTGCCGGTGGTTCGATCCACCGCGTCGAGCCGCTCCGATGTGGTGTTGTTGGTAGCAGCGACCATCTGGGCGAGCGTCCCGACCTGTTGCTGGCTCACGCCGCCGAACAAGCGCCCTTTCGGGAAGACCGTCTCCTTCGCGTCGCCCGTGCCGTCGCGCAGCTGAAGCTGCTGCGTCTTTCCGGCGCAGCCGGCGAGCGCGCTCAACGCCAGCAAGGCCGCCGCACCAATCATTCGCGTCTTCATCGCAATGCCCTCCGTGAATGGTCCGCATCGTATCCGCCGTCCCGGCCAATGCGCATGCACGCCGAGCCTGGCGGTCTTTCGGTAGACTCCTGCACCCGCCAATATACTGGAACTTCGGGCGTCCGGTGTGATGGATATCACACAGCGCAGCAGGCAGGCTTCCGGGTCATCCCGTTGAAGAAGTGGACGTTGCTGCGGGCGCCGCCACCGTTCCGGTAATCCTGATCGCCCCGCGCCTCACAAGGTGTTGAGGTACGCGATGAGGTCGCTCATCTCCTCTTCGGTGAGGTAGTCGAAAGAGGGCATCCCGCGCATGGCCTGTCGCAGCTGGAACCGGACGCTTTCGGCGGTTGCGGGATGCCTGCTGACCGGGAGCGCGGCGTTCTTGAACAGACCCTTGAGCCCCGGACCCACGATCATGTTTGCGCTCAGCGCGTCATGGCAGCCCGCGCAACGCGCCAGGAACATGGTCCGGCCGCGTGCGATGCTCAGCGAGTCGGTCCGGATTCCCGCCGGGGGCGGGATAGCGGTCCGGACGACGCGCAGCAGCGGCCCTCGCAGTTCGAAGTACGCGCTCTTGTCCGTGGTCAGGTCCCGCCCCAATCCGCTCACGGTGAGGTAGTGACCAGCCGAGACACCCACCAGCACGAATATGGCGACTGAAATGACGATGCCGAAGATCCGCGCCTGGACGTTGAACTGGCGATAGACACGCAGGAAGAGCAGCTTCAGGACGAACAGCGCGATGACGGAATACGCGAGCGCGCTGTGCAGTGCCGCCCGCGGGGAGGGTTCCGTTTTCGCCGCCGCGGCGAAGCCGATGCAGAGATAGGCGAGCAGAGCGAAGAGCAGCAG
The DNA here is from genome assembly GCA_031406795.1 of Candidatus Rokuibacteriota bacterium. GTDB lineage: Bacteria > JAUVQV01 > JAUVQV01 > JAUVQV01 > DATDCY01 > DATDCY01. The sequence continues at coordinate 9,287 of JANOHV010000261.1, read as the reverse complement.
GGAGGAATAGCCGGCAACCCGATGGATCCGCTTGAAGCGTTCGGCGGAGGCCACCGCCGCCCCGCGACCGCAGGCCTCGAGCATGGCATATGCGCTCACCGCGACGCCGAACAGCAGCAACAGTGAAAGCAGGGACTTGATGAGGAAGATCGTCAAGAATGCGCCTCCCGCCGCACCTGGTCCGGTTGGCGGGCCAGGTGCGGCCGACGATCTTACTTCTGCTTGATCACGCCCTCGATCGCCAGGTTCTTTCCCTGGCTCTGGAAGGTGATCGCGACATTCGCGCCCGGCGTGAGCGTATCCAGGATCAGCTTCAGCTCCTGGATGTTCTTGACGGGCTTCTGATTGACAACGAGGACCGTGACTTCCGGGACGGCCGGGGTGCTAACTGCACCCTGGGGCATGCCGCTTCAGGCAGCGGCGGCCGGCTGGACGAACGCCACCGTGCTGATGCCGGCCCCCACAAGGCCCGCGATGCTCAATCCTGCGAGCAGCTTCTTCAGGTCTTTCCTCTCCATGTCAGCCTCCTTGCTTCGTTGCTCCACCGATTCGCAAAGCTGCCGGGCTCTGTTCGCCCGCCGCCGGAACCGGGGTTGTGGCGACTACCGATGGATTGCCACTGGATGATAGTTCCTCGTCGGGCCGGCCGCAAGGGCTCCGTTGCGGCCAGCGAGCAGGAGTCTCGCGAAATGACCGTCAGGTCTCCTTCCCCGTGCCGCGCCGGCTCCGGAGAATCTCGACGACCTCTTCGTCGGTAGTCTGGTCGAACCGGACGAAGAACCTCCCGACGGCGCCGAAGTCCTCCGGCGCCTGAAGGCAGAGCAACTCGTCGGCTTGTCCGGCCAGCCGCTCGATGGTATCGGCCGCGCCCACCGGCACCGCGATGACGAGGTGTCCCGGTCGCTCGCGGTGAACGGCCCACAGCGCCGCCTCCATCGTGGCCCCGGTCGCCAGCCCGTCGTCGGCGACGATCACCACCCGGCCCTGGAGCGGGATCTTGGGACGCACGGCGCGGAAGAGGGCGACGCGCCGTGCGATCTCTTCGACCTGGCGGGCCTGCTGCTGGGCGACGAACTGCTGCGACACCCCGAGCCGCATCCGGATGCGCTCGTCGAGGATCAGATGCCCGTCCTCGGCGACGGCCCCGATCGCGAGCTCGGGATTGCCCGGGGCGCCGATCTTTCGCGCGAGCACGATGTCGAGTTCGGCGTCGAGGCCGACGGCGATCTGCTCCGCGACGACGACGCCTCCGCGGGGGATGCCGAGAACGACGGGCCGCCGGGCGCGATAGGCCTCCAGCTCGCGGGCGAGCAGAATTCCGGCCTCACGCCGGTCGCGGAACGGGGCGTCGCTTCGGGACAGGACACGAATCGTGCTCATGAGTCCTCCTCCGGCCGTGGAATTTCGCCGGGGCACTGGCCTCAGGCCCCGGCTCCGTGTGAGAGTGCTGACCATACCATAAATCTTTTTCCCCGCGGCGTCACCCGGCGATCGCGCTCAGGGTCGGCGGTCAGGAGGTGCCAAAGGCTTTTCAAAGGTTTATATTCAAAGGCAACCAACGGGGGAGGGTCTGGCATGAGAAAGGCACTGGCAGTTGTGGCTGTCGCGGCGCTGGTCTTCACGGGCAGGGCGTTCGCAGAAGGCACCGTCGTGCAGATGAACCTGGTCGATGAGCAGGGGGTCGGCAAGGCAATCGGCTCGGTGTCGATCACCGAGGGGCCGAACGGGCTGGTGCTCACGCCGGAGCTCACGGACCTGCCGCCTGGGGTGCATGGGTTCCACGTCCACCAGAACGCGGACTGCGCGGCGGGAGAAAAGGACGGAAAGAGAGTTCCCGGCCTGGCGGCGGGCGGGCATTACGACCCGGCTGCGACCGCGAAGCACGAAGGCCCCTCCGGCGTCGGCCACCTCGGCGATTTGCCGGCGCTTACCGTGGGCGCAGACGGGAAGGCCACGCAGCCGGTTGGCGCGCCGCGGCTGAAGCTCGCGGACCTGGCGGGGCGTTCCCTGATGATCCACGCGGGCGGCGACACTTACTCCGACGCGCCCGCGCCTCTCGGCGGCGGCGGCGCCCGTCTGGCGTGCGGCGTGATCAAATAACGGCGGCGGGCCCCGCTCAGGCTTCGACCCGCTTCACCGCGAGCAGGGCCAGGGCGAAGCAGCCGCCGGCAAAGAGGAGCAGCACCGGCAGGTGGACGGGATCGGTGGCCCTGCCGAGGAAGGCGTCGCGGAGGACCCGTACCGAATGCGAGAGCGGCAGCAGCGAGACCGCCAGCTGGAGCGGCGAGGGCAGCCGCTCCAGGGAGAAGAATGTGCCGCCGAGGAAGATCATCGGGGTGATCACGAAGTTGGTGATGGCGGCCTGCCCGGCGTGGTCCTGCACAAGCATCGCGAGCGCGACGCCGAGCGAGGCGAAGATGAAGGTGTGCAGAGCCAGCGCCGCGAAAAACACCGGCGTCGGAGCGAACGGGACCCCGAAGGGCAGGGCGATCAGCAGGATGAGCACTGCGCTCAACAGTCCCCGGAACATGCCGTAAAGCGTCTCCCCGAGCACGATCCCGAGCGGGGTGACCGGGGCGATCAGGAACTCGTCGAAGACATGGAAGTAGAAGCGCGAGATGTTCAGCTCCTGGGCGATGCCGTAGCTCTGGTTGAGGCTGCTCATCGCGATGAGTCCGGGGATCAGAAACGTCAGGTACGGTACCCCCTCCATGGTCACTCCCCGTCCGAAACCCCAGCCGAAGGCGACGAGGAAGAGCAGCGGGGAGATGGAGGAAGCCAGGAGCTGCTTGCCGGCGCGTTTGGAGTAGACCTTCAGTTCCCGGTAGAGCACGCCGCGCACCCCGTTCCACATCGTCGCGCCCCTACCGCTCCATCCGCCGGCCGGTCAGCTTCAGGAAGACGTCCTCCAGGGTCGACTCCCGCACTTTGCAGGAGGTGGTGCAGACGCCCAGCCGGGCGACCGCCTCCTCGCGGGTCTCGAAAAAAACCTCTTCCAGACCCTCCTCGCGCAGGATCTCCAGCACGAATCTCCCGAGCCCCCGCTTGAGCCCGGCCGGGGAGCCTTCGGCCGCCAGCCGGCCGTCGTTGAGGATCAGGACCCGGCTGCAGAGGCGCTCCGCCTCCTCGATGTAATGCGTCGTCAGCAGGATGGCGGTCTTGCGGGACTGATTGATCCGGATGATCAGGTCCCACAGGTCGCGGCGGATCTGCGGGTCGAGGCCGACCGTCGGCTCGTCGAGGAAGAGGATCTTCGGTTCGTGCAGCAGCGCCCGCACGATGACGAGGCGCCGGCCCATGCCGCCGGAGAAGGTCCTGACCGGCCGGTCCCCCGCCGCTTCGAGGCCCGCGAAACGCAGGGCCTCCTCGATCCGATCGCGGCGCCCGGCGCCGCCGAGGCCGTGCAGGATGGCGTGGAGGGTCAGGTTCTCGCGAGCCGTCAGATCGCGGTCGAGGTTGCTGATCTGCTGCACGACGCCGATCTCCCGCTTGGCCTCGCGGGGGAAGCGCAGGAAGTCGCGGCCGTAGTACCGGATCGTGCCGGCGCCGGGCCGCATCAGGCCGGTGAGCATCTTGATGGTGGTGGTCTTGCCGGCGCCGTTGGGACCGAGCAGCCCGACGAATTCGCCGGCCGCGAGCGCGAACGTCAGTGCGTCCACGGCCCGGACGCTCCCGAAGGACTTGGAGAGGCCGGCGACTTCCAGCACGGCGGAGGTCCCGCCGTCGGAACGCGCCCGTCCTGCCGCGGCGGTGACCTGAGCATCCCCCATGGGAGAATGATAGAGCTTCTTCCCGAGAGAGCAAGGCCGCGCGCCGGGGACCTGCCGTGTCGGGGACTCGCCAGAACGCGGCAACGAGGGCATACTGCTGGCGGATCACCAGAAGAGGAGGCTACGGATGGACGTGTACGGCTTTGCGATGCAGATGGAGAAGGACGGCGAGGCCTATTACCGGGAGTGCGCGGCGAAGACCGCCAGTGCGGGCTTAAGCAGGATACTGCTGATGCTCGCCGACGCGGAGACGATTCACTACGATCTGTTCCGCCGGATGAAGGCGCATGAGGACGCCACGCTCACGGACTCCGCGCTGCTCGACCAGGTGAAGAACGTCTTCGCCGAGATCCGGGAGAAAGAGGGGGCCGCGGGTGCGCGCTCCTCCGAGGTCGAACTCTACCGCAAGGCCCTGGAGCTGGAGCGCAAGAGCTGGGAGCTTTACGGCTCCGCCGCCGAGCGCGCTGCCTCCCCCGCCGAGAAGCTGACGTTCGAGCGCATCGCCGTCGAGGAGCGCCGGCATTACCGGATCATCGAGGGGATCATCGACTTCGTCTCGCGCCCCGAGCAGTGGCTCGAGAACGCGGAGTGGTACCACCTCGAAGATTACTGAGCCGGGCCTGCGGGCAATGCCTGCGCCCTGAGTAAATTGGTGCACGGCGCAGTTTTCTTGCGGCGCGACGGAGCGACCATGACGGATGCCAAAGACGCCGGACAGAAGGCAGTCGATCTCGCCGGTTCGTTGGACAAGTATCTTCCCGAGCCGGTCAAGATCGTCTTGTTCACGTCCAAACAGGCCTCCCGCTCGAAAGACCAGCGGCGGTTGCTCGAAGATGTCGTGAAGCTCTCGAGCCGGATCTCGCTCGAAGTCTACGATGTGGAATCAGACCGGGAAATCGCCAGCCGGTATGCAGTCGATGAGGCACCCTGCACGGCCATCCTCGGCAAGCGGGATTTCGGGCTGCGTTTCTATGGAGTTGCGGCCGGCCACGAGTTCTCTACGTTGATCGAAGCGGTGCTGATGGTCGGCAACGGCCGCTCGGGCCTCGCCCCGGCTCTTGAAGACTGGGTCAGGCGGATCGACACACCGACGCACATCGAGGTGTTCGTCACCCTGACCTGCCCGGTCTGCCCGCGTGTGGCGCATCTGGCCTGCCAGATGGCCATGGTCAACGACAAGGTTCGGGCGGACGTCGTGGTGTCGGACGAGTTCCCCGGCCGCGCCAGAGCCTATGACGTCCGGGCGGTTCCCCTGGTCGTCGTCAACGGACGCCCGGCTTTCCAGGGGCTGCTCACACCTGAAGAGACCGTGCTCGAAATCACCCGCATCGCCGCTCCCGACGTCTTCGAGGAATTGGAGGCGTTAGCACGCGCGCGTTCGGGAGCAAGCCGGGTGCTTGCCCCGGTACCCGGCCACGTATACGACGCGATCGTCGTCGGGGCGGGGCCGGCCGCGATGTCGGCAGCGATTTACGCCGTGCGCAAGGGGCTGGATGTCCTGATCGTCGGCGACCGCCTGGGCGGACAGATTTCCGACACCGCGGCGATCGAGAACTGGCTGGGAGTCAGGAGAATCGGCGGGCACGATCTCGCCGTGATGTTCAGGGCCCACATGGAGCACTACCAGATCGCCGAATCGCTTCACACCAGAGTCTCGGCGATCGAACGCCAGGGCGATGCGTTCGTCGCCCGTGTCGAGGACGGTACCGACTTCAGGGGCCGCACCCTGATCTATTGCGCGGGAAAACAGTATCGCACCCTGGGTGTGCCGGGCGAGGCCGGTCTCCTCGGGCGCGGCATAGCGTTCTGCGCGACCTGCGACGCGCCGCTCTACACCGGAAAACGGGTCGCCGTGATCGGGGGAGGGAATTCGGCCTTCACGGCGGCCAGGGATCTGGTGCGCTACGCCGCGGAAATCCATCTGGTCAACCCGCTGCCCGACTGGCAGGCCGACGCCATTCTGCAGGCCGGAATCTCAGATCACCCCAAGGTCATGCTCCACCCCGCGACGAGGGTCGTGGAGTTCATCGGGGTCCAGGAACTGACCGGTGTCCGCCTCGAGTCGGTGGATGGGGGAACCCAACAGCAGTTGTCCGTGGACGGCGCGTTTCTGGAAATCGGGCTGATTCCCAACAGCGGACCGGTTGCGGCGCTCGTGCCGCTGAACGCCCAGGGGGAGATCCTGGTCAACCGCGATCAGTCGACCTCGGTCCCGGGCCTCTTCGCAGCCGGCGACGTGACCGACGAGCCGGACAAGCAGATCGTCGTCGCGGAAGGGGCGGGTGCCAAGGCGGGTCTGGCCGCGGCGAACTACCTGGCTTCGATCGACGGCGGGCAGCCGGGCGGGAGGGCGCGCGGCAGCGACTGGTAGCGGATCGACCAGCACGCGCGAGGTGGTAGAATGCGACGCGTGGTGCGTCCTGAATGCCGGGGGGCTGGGTCATGGTGAGCGAAGCCGATACGGCCTTCGATGCGATCATCGTCGGTGCCGGGCCGGGCGGCCTGCAGGCTGCGATCCATCTCGCCCGCTACAATCTTCGGGTGCTGCTCTTCGACGGCGCGATCGGCCGCACGCGCCACGCCGTTCGGATCGAGAATTATCTCGGTTTGCCCGCGGTGAGCGGCACCGATCTGATCGCGGTCGGATTGAAACAGGCGCAGGCGCACGGCGTCACCGTGGCGCCGGTCGCGGTCGAGCGCGTCGACGGCGGGGAGGGTCGCTTCGAGGTCGTCGCGGCCGGGTCGCGCTACGCCGCACGCTACGTGATCGCCGCCTCCGGAGCGAGAGAGCGCTATCCGTCCCTGAAGAACCTCGGACGGCACTTCGGCCGCTCGTACTTCACCTGCATCATCTGTGACGGCTATCTCACGACCGGCAAGAAGCTGCTCGTCAGTTCACCCGCCCTCAGCGGCGTCCGCCTCGCGCTGGCGGCGCGGCGGTTTTTTACCCCGGATGTCTCGTTTCTCGCCGAAGGTTTCGCCTTCCCCGAGGACCATCGCTTTCTTCTCGAGGAGCAGGGCATACCGCTCTTTCAGGGAACGCCCGCGGAGCTGCTGGGCGAGGAGCGGCTCGAAGGGATCCGTCTCGCGGATGGCACGATCATCCCCTGTGAGGTGGTTCTCGGCGGGCATGGGTTCAGGCTCAACGACGGCTATCTCGCCGGATTGGACCTGAAACGCGGCTCGAGGGGTTTTCAGATCCGCGCCAATGCCAGTGGGGAGTCCAGCGTTCGCGGCCTGTTCGTCGTCGGCGCGCTGTGCGACGGGCACTCCCAGGCGGTGATCAGCGCCGGTCAGGGGGCGGTCGCGGCGCTGGAAATCGTCAACCGGCTGGCGGAGATATGACCGGCCGGCGGTGCTCGCCTCCCGGTGAAAATGCCGTGTTCACCCCATATGTTTCGCGGTCGCACAAGCGGTATCGTCGAGTCATGATGACGCGCAAGCTGACGGTCAGGAACGCTCGCGGGTTGCACGCCCGGGCGGCGGCGTCGATGGTCTTCAGCATCGGCGACTTCTCCTCGCAGGTCCTGGTGCGGCGGGGCGAGAAGTCCGCCGATGCGCGGAGCATCCTCGACCTGCTCCTGCTTGGCGCGTCGACCGGGAGCGTCATCGAGGTTTCCGCGACCGGGGAGGACGAGGAACTCGCGATCGCGGCGATCACCGACCTCGTGATCGCCGGATTCGGCGAGGAGCCGGAGAATTGACTGGAACCCGAACGATGAGGAGGGAAACGCCATGCGACCCGAGAACCTGAAGACGCGGATCTTTCTCGACGGCGGCGATCCACACGAGACGCTGAAGACCCTGGAGCTGCTGGGCTTTCTCGACGGCCAGACCACCAACCCGACCCTGATCGCGAAAAACCCGCAGGCGAAGAAGACACTCGCCGAAGGGCGGAAGTTCACCGCGGCGGAGATTCTGAACTTCTACCACTTCGTGGTGCGGGAGCTTTCGGCGCTGTTGCCGCAGGGGGCGATTTCGATCGAAGTGTACGCCGATGCCGCGACGACGGCGGAGACGATGCTCGAGCAGGCGAAGAAGATGTTCGCCTGGATCCCCAACGCCCACATCAAGTTTCCGACCACCGCCCCGGGTCTGCAGGCGGCGGCCGAAGCGATCAAGCGGGGTTACCGGGTCAACATGACCCTCTGCTTTTCCCAGGAGCAGGCGGCGGCCGTCTACGCGGCCACGCGCGGGGCGAAGCGCGGCGATGTGTTCGTCTCGCCGTTCGTCGGCCGGCTGGACGACCGCGGCGAAAACGGTATGGACCTGATAGCAAACATCCTCGCGATGTACCGGGGTGGCGATTACCACGTCGAGGTCCTGACCGCCAGCGTGAGGACGCTCGATCAGTTGCTGCAGGCGCTGCACCTCGGCTCGGATATCGTCACCGCACCCTTCGCGATCCTCAAGGAGTGGGCCGAGCGCGGCCTGCCCGTCCCCGCGGGCGACTTCCGCTATGCCGCGAAAGACCTCGCCCCCATTCAGTACCGCGACGTCCCGCTCACGTTGAACTGGAACCAGTATCACCTCGAGCACGATCTGACGGACAAAGGGATGGAGAAATTCTCGGCGGACTGGAATTCCCTGATCGCCTAGCGGTGGCGAGCTAGGCTGGTCCCGAATCCCCGCCGGTTGTCTCCCCGCCGCCGGGGTTCCAGCGCGCGAGGTGTTGGAGGTAGGCCCAGCGGCGGCGCACGTCGGCCTCCGCCCGGCCCATCAGCTCCTCGGCCAGGGCCGGGTCCTTGGCGCGCAGCGAGCGGTAGCGATTCTCGCGGCCGGCGTATTCCGCGAAGCTGATCGTCGGCGGCTTGCTGTCGATGACCAGGGGGCTCTTCCCCTGGCTCTCGAGGGCCGGGTTATAGCGGAAGAGCGGCCAGTGCCCGCAGGCGACCGCCCGCTTCATCTGCTCGAGGCCGCGCGAGAGATCGAAGCCGTGCGAGATACAGTGCGCGTACCCGATGACGAGGGCCGGCCCCGGGAAGGCCTCGGCCTCGGCGAGCGCCCGCAACGTCTGCTGCATGTTGGCCGCGAAGGCGACCTGCGCCACGTAGACGGTGCCGTAGGTCGCCATGATGTAGGCGAGGTTCTTTTTCGGCGTGCGCTTGCCGCCGGCGGCGAACTGGGCGGTGGCGGCGAGCGGGGTCGCCTTGGACATCTGGCCGCCGGTGTTTGAATAGACCTCGGTGTCGAGGACGAGCAGGTTGATGTTCTCCCCCGAGGCGAGCACCTGGTCCACGCCGCCGTACCCGATGTCGTAGGCCCAGCCGTCGCCGCCGACGCCCCAGACCGATTTCGCGACGAGATAGTCGGCGAGCGAAAGCAGCCAGCGGGCCTCGGGCGTGCCGGCGCCCACGAGGCGCTCCTTGAGGCGCGCAACCCGGGCGCGCTGGGCCTCGATGCCCGCCTGGGAGGACTGGTCGGCCGCGCGGATCGCGCGCGCGAGCTCCTCGAGGTCGGCGCCGCCGCCGCCCGCGACGAGGCGCTCGAGCGCCTCCAGCGCCTGGATGCGGAAGC
>JANOHV010000257.1:0-15199 GCA_031406795.1 Candidatus Rokuibacteriota bacterium | reverse complement strand
GATGAACTTCATGGACCCGATCACGGAAACCCCGGCCTTCGGCAGCACGGAGATCTGGGAGATCAACAACTTCACGGTCGACGCCCACCCGATCCACCTCCACCTCGTGATGTTCCAGGTCATCGACCGCACGGACATGCTGACCGGCACGGTCACTCCCCCAGAACCCGGGGAGACCGGCTTCAAGGACACGGTCATCGTCTACCCCGGCGGGGTGACCAGGGTCAAGGCGGTGTACGACCTCGCGGGCCTGTATCTGTGGCACTGCCACATCCTCTCGCATGAGGACAACGAGATGATGCGGCCGTACTGCGTCGGCACGGTGGACCTGGCGGGCAACTGCATTCCCTGACCGAACCGGGCCGGGGTCGCACGGTGCGGCCCCGGCCTCATCTTCCTCTGCTTGCCGACACGCGGCCTCCTGTCGGGTGTGTACGGACGAGCGTAAGCACATCTCGATCCGGCGACTGCGCCATGCGTCGCCGAAAAGGAGCGGGATATGAAGAGAGTCACCAGACGCCAGTTCTTGAGAGGACTCACCATCGGCGCCGCCGGTGTCTCTGCCGGTTTCGCGAGCGGACCTGCGTTCGCCCAGATGATGGGGGGCGGCGGCGGGGGAATGGGGGGCGGAGGCACGAGCGTCATCAACCCGCCGCCGGGCGCCGCGTTCGCGGATCCGGTCGAGATGACGAACCTGAGCACCGTCGCCGGAGTCGTCGAGGTCGATCTCGAGGCAGCGCCGGCCTGGGTGTACGTCAACGGAATCAACGCACAACTACTGACCTACAACGGCGCCTACCCGGCGCCGACGATCCGCGCCCGGCGGGGGGACCTGCTGAAGGTCCATTTCACGAACTCGCTGCCGATGGGGGGCACGAACATCCTCGGCCACGAGCGGGAGATGACCAACCTCCACACCCACGGGCTGCATGTTTCGCCTTCCGGAAACGCCGACAATGCCATGCTGATGTTCATGGCCGGCGAGCAGTTCGACTACGAGTACGACCTCACGCTGCAGACGCCGGGGACCCTCAATTTCTACCACCCCCACCACCACGGCACGGTTGCCGAGCAGTATTGGGGGGGAATGGCCGGCGCACTGGTCATCGAGGACGAAATCGGCGCGCTCTCCGCCTTCGAGACGCATCTGATGGTCGTAAAGGACATCACCCTGAGCGGGTCCGAACCCCAGCCCTACACCTCCGCGATGGACTACATGCACGGCAAGGAAGGCACCACGGTGATGGTCAACGGCCAGGTCAACCCCGTGCTCCCCATCCGGCCGGGGCAGGTGCAGCGCTGGCGCGTCCTGAACGCCTGCAACGCCCGGTTCCTGAAGCTGAGCCTCGAGGGGGGTCACACCCTGCAGGTCGTCGGAACCGAGGGCGGCCTCCTCGACAAGCCGTACCCCGTCTCCTCCTTCCTGCTATCGCCCGGTGAGCGGGTCGATCTCCTCGTGAAGGCCACGCAGACCGCGAAGAACTACCGGCTGCTATCACTGCCCTACAGTCGGGGAGGCGGCAGCATGGGCCAGCAGGTCACGCTGCTGACGCTGTCGTATCAGGGGGGCAGCGCCGGCGAGGCCATTCCGAAGACGATCGATCCGGCGGCCCGGCGCAGCACGGCCGCGCCCGTGAAGACCGAGCGGATCACGCTCTCGATGGGCCGGGGCCGCGGGTACGTCAACGGCATTTCCTTCACCATGGAGAATCACTACACGCTGCACTCGCAGCTCGGGACCCACGAGGTCTGGGAGATCGTGAACAACAGCGGCATGGACCACCCCTTCCACCAGCACGTCAATCCCTGCCAGGTGCTCTCGATCACCGGCGGGGACGCGGCCTACGCCTCGTTCCTGACCAGGGCGCCGGCGTGGAAGGACACGGTCATCATCCCGAAGTGGGGGAGCGTGCGGATGCTCATGCCGGTCATGCACTGGCCGGGCATGGCGATGTTCCACTGCCACATCATCGAGCACGAGGACATCGGCATGATGGGCGTCTGGGACATCATGGAGATGGACGGCCCGATGTAGCAGTTCCGGGAGAGTCGGACCGGCGCAGCGGCCGCCGGCCCGCCTTTCCTGATCCCTTACTTGTCGTGGCCCTTCCCTTTGGCGCGCCCGGGCCGATCGTGTCGCTCACCTTCGTGCCGCCCATTTTCGTCGCGCCCATTCCGGCGCGAGTCCCAGTAGCGTTCCTTCTCCCACTGTTTCCAGCTTTTCTTCACCTTCTGATACGGGATGCGCTCCCGCTCCGGTTCCACGCTGCGGAACCCGGGGGGAAGTATCCCGAAGGTGCTCGGCACCTGCGCCGCCCTCAGCAGCTTCCAGGGACCGTTGTAGCCGGCCGAACGGTACCAGCGCTCACCATGCGGCCGATACCAGTAACCCTGGTAGAAGACGATGTCGACTTCGGCATCCGGAACGACGTACACGTAGGTCTCAGGCACCACGACCACGGTCGGCGGCGCAGCGAACACGAAGCGAGGCAGCGGGGGTAGCGGGGGCAGGGGCAGCCTGACCTCGATGTTCACGTCAACCTGCGCCGATGACACTCCCGGCGCGACTACCGCGCCGAAGGCGGCCAGTACCGCCATGAGAAATACGAATCCGCTCTTGTTCATACGTCCTCCTCTGCATGAAGGGGCCGGTCGAAACGACCGGCAACGAAGCGCCGTGGGCCGATGACGGCGAGCATGGCTCACGAGAAATTCCGTGGCCGCCACGGCGACGGCGGATCCGTCGTGCTGATTTCCGGCGAGCACGCCGGGCCCTTCGCCGAGACCAGTGTCCGGCCGCCGCAGGCGAAAGTCAATGTTGCCCGTTGACTGCCGGGCCGCGAGTCCGCACAATCAGACGTACGAGCGGGCAGAAGCGCCGGAGGGCCGGTGACGCCGCAGCGTGAAGGAGTCAGCGATGAAATCGATCCTGAAGTCGGCCAAACTCTCGGATGTCTGCTACGACATCCGCGGTCCGGTCCTGGCCCACGCCCGCCAGCTCGAGGAAGAGGGCCACCGCATCATCAAGCTGAACATCGGCAACCCCGCGGCCTTCGGCTTCGAGGCGCCCGAGGAGATCCTCCAGGACGTTATCCTCAATCTGCCGGCCGCCTCGGGGTACTGCGACTCCAAGGGGTTGTTCGCGGCGCGCAAGGCCGTGATGCACTACACCCAGCAGAAGCGCATCCGGGACGTGCAGCTCGAGGACATCTACATCGGCAACGGCGTCTCCGAGCTGATCGTGATGGCGATGCAGGCGCTGCTCAACAACGGCGACGAGGTGCTGATCCCCTCGCCGGACTACCCGCTCTGGACGGCCGCGGTGAGCCTCGCCGGCGGCCTCCCGCGCCACTACCACTGCGACGAGCAGGCGGGGTGGCAGCCCGCGCTCGACGACATGCGCAGCAAGGTCACCGAGAACACCCGCGCGATCGTGCTGATCAACCCGAACAACCCCACCGGCGCGCTCTACTCCGAGGAACTGCTGGCCCAGGTCGTCGAACTGGCGCGCCAGCACGAGCTGATCGTCTTTTCCGACGAGATCTACGACAAGGTCCTCTACGACGGCAACAAGCACGTCTCGACCGCGTCGCTCGCCGACGATGTCCTGTTCATCACGCTCAACGGCCTCTCCAAGAACTACCGCGCCTGCGGCTACCGCGCCGGCTGGCTGATCGTCTCCGGCGAGAAGCGGCACGCCCGCGACTACATCGAGGGGCTGGAAATGCTGGCCTCGATGCGCCTGTGCGCCAACGTCCCGGCGCAGCACGGCATCCAGACCGCGCTCGGGGGCTACCAGAGTATCGACGATCTCGTGGCGCCCACCGGCCGGCTCTGCCGGCAGCGCGATCTGGCGCACCGGCTGCTCACGGACATCCCGGGGGTGAGCTGCTTCAAGCCGCACGCGGCGCTGTATCTGTTCCCGCGTTTCGACCCGCACCTCTACCCGATCGTCGACGACCGGCAGTTCATCCTCGAGCTGCTCAACGAGGAGCGCGTTCTGCTGGTGCAGGGGACGGGTTTCAACTGGTCGGACACCAATCATGCGCGGGTGGTCTTCCTGCCGAACGTGGACGATCTCACCGAGGCGATCGGGCGAATCGCCCGCTTTCTCCACGGTTATCGCAAACGTCATGGGAAGTAGACGGGGCGACGACAAGGTTCTGACCGCCGAAGCTCGCTAAGATCGTGTGGACTCCGGGGTCCTGCCTGCCACCCCGCCGCTGGGGTGGTCGCTGCGGACCTCCCCTTCGCGCCACCCCACCGTCCAGCACGTCCCAAGGCGCGGGGTCCCGGGGAGCGTTCCTGCTCCACACGTTTCGGGGAGGGGCAAGGCTGCCTTGCGTGACGGAGTCGGCGCCTCGAATCTTCTGGGCGCTGACGATTTCCGTATGACTGGCGAGGAACAGGAACACATGAAGAGAAAACCAAGAAGTTCGGGAATCCCACTGGCCGGCCCGCGGTTTCCGGCGGACGAGGCGAAGCACCCCTGGCTGCCGGTGCTGCTGCGGATGCACGCGCTGCTGGACGACGGGATCGCCGCCGCGGTGCGGGTCGAGGAGCGCCGGCGCGCACTGCGCCGGGCCTGCAGCAGGGGTTGCGACGTCTGCTGCCGGACCCAGGGAGACATACCCGTCTTTCAGATCGAACTGACCGGCATCTCCTGGTACTGCGTGGAAAAACTGGAGGGAGCGGCGCGCACCGCGGTGCGCGAAGCGCTGGAACGCCACGCGCCCGGCGCGCGCGAGTGTCCTTTTCTCGTGGAGCACGGCTGCGCCATCCACCCCGTGCGGCCGATGGCGTGCCGCCTCTTCACGGTCTTCGGCCGCCCGTGCGCCGAGGGCGAGGACCCCTTCCACGTCCGCCGCGCCGACCTGCTCGCGGCGCCGCCGGGACTGCTGCCCCGCGCCTACCGTGTGATGCTGCCCTTCCACGGGGTGACAGATTCGAAAGACCAGGAGACCTGGCTCGAGCGGGGACTGGTCAACACGCTGGCGGTCAACCTGCCGACGCGCGATTGGCGCACTCTAACGCGCTTGATGGCCTCGGCGCCGTAGCGCGACATCGGCACATTTTCCCGAAGGCGGCCTCCGGAACGGGCGGCGGTTCGTAGGGGCGGGATTTACTCCCGCCCGAGGCTGGAACGGGAGGGGCTGAACCCCTCCCCTACGACCACTACCGACAAACAGGGCCTTTTTCAGCGGCCGGCTAAAACCCGACCCAGGTGACGCGGCCCTCGCGCCGCGGAGGCGTGGGCGCCGCTTTCGCCGGATGCCCGACCGGGACGAGCGCGACAAGATCGAGTCCCTGCGCCCCGAGCACCGCAGTGATCTCGGACTCGAAGCAGACCGGCGCGGTCATCCAGCAGCCCTGCAAGCCCTCGGCCACGCAGGCCAGCAGCGCGTTCTCGACGGCCGCGGCGCCGGATTGCAGGTCGACGAACGGCCCGTCCGCCGTCTTCTCCGTGTAAACGACCAGCACCACCGGGGCGCCGCCGAAATCGCGGAAGAACCCGCGCGTGAACTCGACGACCTTCTCCTGGTAGTACTCGCGCAGCAGCGCCTCGTGGTGAGCGAACGACCTCCCCGAGATCTCCGCGATACGATCGCGCGCCTCCCCCCGGGTCACGAAGATCCGCCAATTCTGGCGATTCTTGCCGGAGGGAGCCATGGTTGCCGCCGCGACGATGCGCTCGAGCGCCTCGCGCGACACCGCCTCAGGGGTGAAGCGCCGGCAGGAACGACGGCTGCGAATTGCCTCGTGCAGTTCCATGCCTCAGACCCCGCAGCACTTCTTGTGCTTCTTGCCGCTGCCGCAGGGGCAGGGATCGTTGCGCCCGACCTTGGGTTCCGCGCGGACCACCGGCTTGGCCTTCACTTCTTTGCCGTTGACGAAATACCACTTGCCGCCTTCGCGGGCGAACGTGGACAGTTCGTGGTGTTCCTGCCGGACGTCCTTCTGGGTGAACGTGACGACGAACTCGACCTGCCCCTCGCTGTCGTCGGGACCGCCGCCGACGGAGTTCAGGATCTGCAGGGAGTGCCACTCGGCGCTCTCGGCCCAATCCCGGCTGGCCTTCTCGTCGTAGTCGTTCCGGTGATCCGGGTGCAGCGACGCGCGGAGATACGGGATCTCCTTCTCGACGTAGGCGCTGTAGCGCGAGCGCATCAACTGCTCGGCCGTCGCGGCCTTGCGCCGGCCTTTGATCAGGGGACGGCAGCACTCCTCGTAGGACAGTTCCGAACCGCACGGACACGATTTCATGCCTGACTCCTCGCCATGATTGCCGCGCCGGCGCCCGCCGCGCCATGGCGGGGCTGCCGGCTACTTTGCGTAAGTGTAGCACGCGCCGGGGCCGCCGCAAGCGGCGCGGTGCGCCCCAAATCCGCGCGTAACGCGCGGATCAGGAGAGCCAGGCTTGTCACCTGGTCCGGTTTAGCCAGGTCGTTGCTCATATCTGATCGCAATGGATGCTTCGAGCGATGCTTGACCTCTGCCACACCGTACTTTCTGCTAGAAATCCTGCTTTTTCGACGGTTGAAATGCCTCCTCTGCTGCTGGATCCGCGCGTACGCGCGGATCTGGGTGCGCCGCGCCGCTTTGACAAACCACCGCGAAAGCCCTTAAATGCACCGAGTTTCGTGCGCCAACGCCGCGGTTGCCGGGAGGGGTGGTCATGGGTTTGAAAAGGGTGCTCATCACGGGGGGGGCCGGGTTCATCGGCTCGCACCTGTCGCGGCGGCTGCTCGAGGAGGGGCACGAGGTGCTCTGCCTCGACAACTTCTTCACCGGGAACAAGAACAACATCCTGCCGCTGCTCGACAACAAGCGCTTCGAGCTGATCCGGCACGACGTGACGTTCCCCCTCTACGTGGAGGTCGACCAGATCTACAACCTGGCCTGCCCGGCCTCGCCGATCCACTACCAGCACGACCCGGTGGCGACGACCAAGACCTCGGTGCACGGCGCGATCAACATGCTCGGACTGGCCAAGCGCATCAAGGCCCGCATCCTCCAGGCGTCCACCTCCGAGGTCTACGGCGACCCCGAGGTGCACCCCCAGCCCGAGTCGTACTGGGGCCGCGTCAACCCGATCGGCATCCGCTCCTGCTACGACGAGGGGAAGCGCTGCGCCGAGACGTTGTGCTTCGACTACCACCGGCAGAACAGGGTCGACATCCGCGTCGTGCGCATCTTCAACACCTACGGGCCGAACATGCACCCCAACGACGGCCGGGTGGTTTCGAACTTCATCGTCCAGGCGCTGCGCAACGAGGATCTGACGATCTACGGCGACGGCTCCCAGACGCGCAGCTTCCAGTACATCGACGACCTGGTCGAGGGCATGGTCCGCATGATGAACAACGGGCAGGGGTTCGTCGGCCCGGTCAATCTCGGCAACCCGGTCGAGTTCACGATCCGCCAGCTGGCCGAGCGCGTCCTGCAGATGATCCCCGCCAGCGGCAGCACCATCTGCTTCAAGCCCCTGCCCGGGGACGACCCGCGGCAGCGCCGGCCCGACATCTCGCTGGCCAAGCGCGAGCTCGACTGGGAGCCGAAGACGCAACTCGCCGAGGGCCTGAAGAAGACGATCGAGTACTTCCGCCAGGCGATCTAGTCGCGCCAGGCGGCGAGGATTTCCAGGCAGCGGCGGTTCATCTCCGCCGCGCGCTGCGGGCCGTCGGCCTCGGTGTAGCAGCGCAACTCCGGAGCGTTACCGGAGGGGCGCAGGTGGACGACCTCCCCGCTGGCGAAGGTGATCCGCAGTCCGTCGGTGTCGTCCAACGATCGCGCCTCGCCGAATTCCGCGCCGAAGGCGGCCGTCACCGCGGCCACGCCCCCTTCGCGCAGCGCCCCGATGCGCGCGCTGGAGAGCGCCGTGGGAAAATCCTTGAGGCGGTCGCTCGCCGTGAAGCGCCGCGGCAGCAGGCCGGTGAGCCCCGACAGCGGCACCCCCCGCTCTCCCGCGAACAGCAGCAGGGCCAGCGCGACGATGACGGCATCCCGCGTGGGCAACGCGGCGAGACGGCGACCGTCCCGCAGAATCTCGTGCCGGGTGAGAAACCCGCCGTTGGCCTCGTAGCCGACCACCCGGGCGCCGGGCGCGGCCAGCATCCCGGCGATCACGTAGGGAGAACCGATGCGAGTGCGCTCGACGCGCTCGAACCAGCCGCAGCGCTCCACCGCCGTGTTGCTGGAGACCGGCGTCACGACCGTGTCTGCCTTCAGCCAGCCGGCGGTGAGGATGCCCGCCACGTCGCCGCGCAGGAATGCGCCCCCCTCGTCGCCCACGAGGGGCCGGTCCCCGTCGCCGTCGGCCGAGCAGATTGCGAAGAAACCGTGCTCCCGCGCCCAGTCGCGCGCGAGGGCCTCGTCCTCCGGCCGCACCGCCTCGGTGTCGACCGGGATGAAGCGTTCCGTGCGTCCCAGCCGCAGCACCTCGGCGCCGAGCCCCGAGAGAATCTCGGACAGGATCTCCCGGGCGACGCTGGAATGCTCGTAGATGGCGATCCGCCGACCGCTCAGCGATCCCGCGGGAAGAAAGTCCAGGTAGCGCGCGACGTAGGCGGCGCGCGCCCGCGACGAAACCGGCGGCAGTTCCCCCGGGGCGAGCAGCGCGCCCGCGGCGTCGAACCCATCGGGCACGTCGGGCGCCTGCGCCATGATCCCCGGCTCGTCCCCCTTGAGGATCTCCCCCGCCGGGCGGTTGAACTTGATGCCGTTGCGGTCGTCCGGAATGTGGCTGCCGGTGACCATGATGCTGGCCAGACCCTCCCCCATCGCCCAGCTTGTCACGGCCGGGGTCGGGATGAAGCCGCAGTTCACGGGCATGAAGCCGCTGTCGCGGATCGCCCGCGAGCAGGCGCGCATGATCCGCGGCGTCGACGGCCGCAAGTCCCCGGCGAGCGCCACCCGGTCCCCGGCGGCGATCTCGCCGCGCCCGGACAGATAGGCGAGAAAACCCGCGGTGTAGGCGTAGCAGACCCGGTCGGTCATCGCCTGCGCCAGCCCTCGGGCGCCGCTGGTGCCAAAACCGACGCCGCTGGTTTCCATCAACCCGGCGATCGACACGGCCGCGCTCACGGCTGCCGCCCGCGCAGGTAATCGCCGAGGGCCTGGCGCCAGTCCCGGGGCGCGAAGCCGATGGCCTCGAGCTTGTCGAGCGCGAGCGTGCTCCCGAGCGGACGCGGGGCGACACCACTGGCCCCGGCGTTGTAGGCGGCGGTCGTGATGTCGGCGACCGTGTTCGGCAACCCGGCCTGGCGGTAGATCTCACGCGTGAAATCCGCCCAGGAGACGGACGGGCCGCCGTTGCTGACGTTGTAGGTGCCATAGGCGGCGCGCGCAGCGAGCAGATGGTCGATGGCGCGCACCAGCTCCGCGGTGAACGTCGGGCGGCCGATCTGGTCCGAGACCACGGCGGGGTTGACGCCGCGCCGCGCGAGATCGAGCATGGTGCGCACGAAGTTCTTCCCGTCGCCGATGACCCAGCTCGTGCGCAGCAGATACAACCGGGGAACCAGCCCCGCCGCGGTGTCGCCGGCCGCCTTGCTCGCCCCGTAGACGCTCAGCGGCGAGAAGCCGGCGTCCTCCGCGTAGGGCGCCCGGGTTCCGTCGAAGACGTAGTCGGTGCTGACGTGGACGAACGTGAGGTCGCGCGCGATCGCCACCCGGGCGAGGTTGGCGACCGCCCGGGCGTTGACGCTCCAGGCGATCGCCCGGCCCTCCGCGGTTTCGGCGCCGTTGACGTTGGTGTACCCGGCGGCGTTGAGAATCAGATTGACCCCCGACCAGGGGAAGGCTTCGACCGCGCCCGCATCGGCGATGTCGAGTTCGTCGATGTCGACGGCGACCGCGCCCGGATGGCGCGCGCGCAAGGCGCGGCCAAGCTGACCGCGGCAGCCGGTGATGACGATATCTCGCGCGTTCATGATGCCTCCCAACCCAGCCGTGGGTTTATCCCCTCCCCCCCGCCGGTTCACCGTGAATTGTCCTCAATCGGGCGGGGGTCAACCCCGCCCCTACGTTATTGGAACGTGGTTTCCCGGCGGAGCGGCCGGCGCAGACTGCCGCGCGCTGCCGAGCAGGACGATCGACCGCGGCTCGGCGCGGTAGGCGGGATCGTGCACCAGCTCGGCTTCCGCCCAGCGGCAGATCTCGCTCGCGCAGTCGAGGCCGGTGTCCATCAGCCGCCGCCACCCCTCCTCCCCCGCGATCGGCCGCGGCAGTTCGAAGACGAGGCCCTCCCAGCCGCCGTTCAGGATCAGATGGTAGGTGATCTTCCCCGAGAGGCTCTCGAGGGTCAAGGCGACGGCGTGCGACTCCTCTCCCCAGTCGGGCTCGTTCAACCGGACGCCGTGCCAGTGCACCCGGGCCTGGCTCAACAACTGATTGAGCGACAGTGTCGGGTCGTCGCCCGCGAGGTCGCGGCGCAGGCGATAGCCGACCAGGTGCTTGACGAAACGCCGGACGTCGGCGTGGCGCTCGAGCAGGCGCCAATCGAGCCAGCTGATCTCGTTGTCCTGGCAGTAGGCGTTGTTGTTGCCCTGCTGCGTGCGCCGCATCTCGTCGCCCATCAGCAGCAGCGGCGTGCCGAAGGAGAGCAGCGTCAGCGCGAGGAAATTCTTCACCTGGCGATTGCGCAGCTTCTCGACGGCGGGATCGTCCGAAGGGCCTTCGGCGCCGCAGTTCCAGCTCAGATTGTCGTCCGAACCGTCCCGGTTGTCCTCGCCGTTGTCGGCGTTGTGCTTGCGGTTGTACGAGACCAGGTCGTTCAGCGTGAAGCCGTCGTGGCAGGTCACGAAGTTGATGCTCTGCTCCGGGCCGCGCTCCTGGTGGCCGAAGATGTCGGGGCTGCCCTGCAGCCGCGCGGCGATCCGGCGCACCGTGTCGCGATCCCCCTTCACGAAGGCCCGCACGTCGTCCCGGAACCGCCCGTTCAGCGCCGTCCAGGTGTCGCCCGCGAAGCTGCCCACCTGGTAGAGGCCCCCGGGGTCCCAGGCCTCGGCGATCAACTTGGTTCCGGCGAGCACCGGGTCGGAGTCGATGTCCCAGATCACCGGCGGATTGCGCATCGGCGCGCCGTTGTCGTCCCGGGAGAGAATCGAGGCCAGGTCGAAGCGGAAGCCGTCGACGTGCATCTCCTCGGCCCAGTAGTGCAGGCTGTCGATGATCATCCGCCTGACGATCGAGTGGTTGGCGTTCAGCGTGTTGCCGGTGCCGGTGTAGTTGGCGTAGTGCTGCCGGTCCGGCTGCAGCAGGTAGTAGACGCTGTTCTCCAGGCCGCGCAGCGAGAGCGTCGGCCCCCCTTCGTCGACTTCCGTCGTGTGGTTGTAGACCACGTCGATGATGACCTCGATGTCGGCGCGATGCAGCGCCTTCACCAGGCTCCGGAACTCGTCGAGCGGACCGAGCGGATCGGTGCGCGAACTGTAGCCGGCGTGCGGCGCGAAGAACGAGACCGGGGCGTAGCCCCAGTAGTTCGTTCGTCCCCGCGGGGCGTCCTGCTCGTCGAACTGGAAGATCGGCAGCAGCTGCACCGCGGTTATTCCCAGATCGACGAGGTACGGGATCTTCTCGATCAGCCCGGCATACGTTCCCCGCCTGGCGTCCGCGACCCCCGAACTCGGGTGGCGCGTGAACCCGCCGACGTGCATCTCGTAGATGATCGTCTTCCCGAAGGGGTGGCGCAGCGGGCGGTCCCCCTCCCAATCGTAACCGCGGCGATCGACGACCACGCTTTTCATCGCCTGTCCGGCGTTGTTGCCGGGACCGATCGCCGCAAGCCGGCTGTACCCGGGCGGCACCGCAATCGCCCGCGCGTACGGGTCGAGCAGCAGCTTCTGCGGATCGAAGCGCTGCCCGCGGGCGGGGTCGAACGGGCCGTGCGCGCGAAAGCCGTAGAGTTGCCCCCCCGCGAGCCCCGGCACGAAGATGTGCCAGTAGTGGCCCGTCCGGTCGCCCCGCGGGTCCAGCGTGATGACCCGGCCCGGTTCGGCGGCGTCGACCGCGTCGAACAGCAGCAGCTCCATCGCGGTGCTGCTCTTCGAGTAGACGCTGAAGTTGACCCCCTCGGACATCACCGTCGCCCCGAGAGGAAAGCTGCGCGAACACCCCGGGATCCCCGGGTTCCCGGGCGGCGCGAAGTGGATGTCCGTGGGGTCCTGAGAGCTCATGCCGAATCAGAGATCGACGATGCCGGTGTTTTCGTCTTCGCCCGTGAGCACATCGATGTGCCGGGGGAGGGCCATGATCGAGAAGAGGTACGAGGACAACCCGAGCTGGACGCCGTCGACGAGCAGGAGCAGCGCGAAGAAAAGCATCCGCGCGCGATTCAGGTCCCCGAAGTCCGAGAGCACCCACTCGACGACCACCGCGCCGGCGATGCCGCAGCCGAGGAGGGCGAGGATCATCGAGCCGAGGAAGGTCTTCTCGAAGGTGAACCAGCGGTAGAGGCGCGCGACGAACTCGTCGTGCCGCAGACCCGAGAGGTGCCCGTAGGACTTCGCCAGCAGGCCCGCCGTGACGATCTGGACGCCGACGATGTTCAGCAGGCCGGCCATGATCATGAAGTGGATGTCGATGTTGCGGCCGCCGATGACCACGGGGCCGAAGGCCATCGGCAGGGCCAGCAGCAGCCCGAGCACCCAGCACACGGCGCCCGGGAGCAGCAGCAGCATCGTCGGGCTGTGCAGCACCAGAAAGCGCAGGTGGCGCCAGCCGTCGCGGAATGACTGGAGCTTCGAGTCGCCGATGCGCGGGTGGTACACGATGTCCCGCTGGGCGATGACCAGCTTGTTGCTGATCGCCTTGACCACCATCTCGCTGGCGAATTCCATCCCCGTCGTGACGCAGCGCAGCCCCCGGTAGGCGTCGCGGCTGATCGCCCGCAGGCCGCAGTGCACGTCGCGCACCCGCCGGTCGCGGAACATCACCCTGAGCAGCCCGGAGAGGATCGGGTTGCCGATGTAGCGGTGCAGCGGCGGCATGGCGCCAGGGAGGATGTTGCCCATCCGGTTGCCGATGACGAACTGCGCCTCGCCGGCGAGGATCGGCCGCACCAGATCGCCGAGTTTGGTGAAATCGTACGTCAGGTCGCCGTCGCCCATGACCACGATCTCGTGCCGGGCGTTGTCGAATCCCTTGCGCAGCGCGGAGCCGTAGCCCCGGTGCGTCTCGCTCAGCACCCGGGCCCCGTGCTTCTTCGCGATCTCGACCGAACGGTCGGTCGACCCGTTGTCGACGACGATGACTTCGCCCTCGTCGACGACCGCGGCGATGCCGGCGCGGGCGGCGTCGATCACCTGCCCGATCGAGGCCTCCTCGTCAAGACAGGGAATGACGACGCTGACGCCCATCATATCTTTCGACACCCTTTCAGGAGGGTTGGACCCGGTAGAGGACGAAATTGGCGCCGCGGACCCGGGTGCCCGTCGGGACCCCCCGCCGTCCGGTGGCGAGCATGGAGGAGCGCAGCGGATACGAGCCGAGCGGGACGAGGCCGCTCGCCGGCAGATCCTCGAACGTCTGCTGCGAGAGGTAGAGCACCTCGCGCCCCTCGGCGGCCTTGCGCCGCATCAGCGCGTTGAGCAGGCCGAGGCGCTCGGGCGTCCGCCCCGGAAGCTCGTACGTCCGATGCCCCGAGATAAACCGCAGCGGCGCGGCGAACCCGGGCTGGTCGCAGTAGAGCAGCGTGTCTTTGGGCACCTGCTTCTCGAAACCCTCGTACCAGGCGATCAGGCCAGGCCACTCGCGCCCGCCCGCCATCGCGACCGTGGCGCCGACGTTGAGCCAGAGGACCAGCGCGACGAGCGCGGCGCCCGCCCAGCCGAGCAGCGGCGAGCGCCCCTGCCGGGCGTTCGCGACGAACGCGGCGGCGGCGGCGATCCCGATGCTGGTCAGCGGCACGACCACCGGGACGAACCGCCGGCTGACCCACATCAGGAAATGGTCGTGGAAGACATTGAGCGTGAAGACCGCCAGCACGGCGAGGGAAGCCGTCAGCCAGGCCGTCTCCCAGAGCCTGCGCCGCCAGACGATGAGCGCGGCGATCCCCGCCAGGGCGGCGAGCAGGCCGAGCTTCCCGAGAAGGTCGACCAGGTAGAGTGTGTTGGCGGACTCCACGCCGGAGAGCAGCTGCGCGAACCCCGCGTGCGGCGGCTCGCCGACCAGGCGGCGGAACAGCTGCCCGACGCGGCCGGGGCCCTCCAGGCCGGGGCGGACGAACCAGCCGAACAGCACCCAACCGAGGAACAGCGCCGCCGCCGCGGCCCTGAGCAGCGTCTCGCGCCGGCGGAGAACCGCATCGAGCCGCCCCCAGGCGCCGGTGCGGCGCACCACGAGCACCGCAACGAGGACCAGCGTCGCAGCCGCGAGCGCCTTGCCGACCAGCCCACCGAGCGGCTGGTAGAAGGGCGCGACGTACTGCTGATGCAGCCAGGACTGGACCCAGAAGAGGGCCATCGTCCCGAGCGCGACGAGGACCGGCCGGGTCCGGCGCGCGGGGCCCATTCCCCAGAGGAGCGCCGCGGCCAGCGGGACGAGGAACAGGATCGTGTCGTAACGCGTCAGACTCGCCATCCCGAGCGTGACTCCGGCGAGCGGCGCCAGCGTCCGCGGCGGCGCGTCCTCGAGCGTCGCGAGCGCCAGCAGCGCAACGCCGGCGAGCAGGAAGAACTGCGTCATCATCTCGGCCGTGGGAAACTTGGCCTGTCTGAGCTGCGCCGCGGCGAGGGCGTGCAGCAGCGCGGCCGCCAGCCCCCAGCGGCGCCCGATGAACAGCGAGGCGACCGCGTACAGGGCGATGATCGCCGCCACGTTGAGCAGCGGGTTGACCAGCAGCGCCGCCCGGATGCCGCCGATGGCCCACGCGACGGCCATCAGGCTCGGAAAGAGGTGGTAGAACTGCGGGGAGAGCCGGCCGTCGGGCCGCAGGTACATACCGGGGAAGGGCTCGGTGCCCGCCGGGTGGTTGCGCGCGACCAGTTGCCGCTCCTCGGGCGTGAGCGCGGCCAGGTCCGGTGCCTCCTGGATCAGCGAGCCGGTGCGGGCCACCGAGGCGGCGACGTGGACATAGACCCCGGGGTCCTGCCCGCCGAGCAGAATTTCGTCCGACGGGATGGAAAAGAAGAGGGTGGCGCAGGCAATGCAGACGGCGAGCAGGTCCTGCGTTGTTACGGCCGGCGACTCCTGGGCGATT
>JANOHV010000250.1:0-7739 GCA_031406795.1 Candidatus Rokuibacteriota bacterium | reverse complement strand
GCGGTCTGCTAGATGTCGCCGCGCCAGATGACGGCCTTGGTCTGGTCGCCCTCGAGCTTCAGCCGCTTGCGCCACTGCGGGTCCGAGACGCCCATGAGCACGGACGCCTTCCCCGAGTATCCCGAGGGCAGCGCCAGGGCCCGCTCGAGGACGACCCGCTTGCCCGGCAGCCAGGAGCTGGTGGCGAGGCCGGCCTGCTTCATCCGGAAGTCCCCCTGGGCGACGATCTTCCCCCGCTGATCCAGGACGTGGAGGAACATCCACCAGTCGCGGCCGGTCTCGCGCAGCGGCAGCACCTCGAACGCGAGGTCGATGCGCCGGGCGGCCTGGTCGAGGGAAACGGCGATTCCCGTCACCTCGAACTCCTTGCCGAAGCGCAGCGAGGTCGCCTCCGCGGCGGGGGCGTACTCCCGCAGCGGCCGGAAGGGGAAGGCCATCCGCTCGCCGACCCGCGGCTCCAGATCGTTCAGCTCCAGCCCGTTCCAGTAGAGCGGCGGGTCGACCTTGGCGGCCTCGGTCCGGCAGATGACGTGGTAGAGAAACGCCGTTTCAGTGAAAGGCACGCCACGGCTGCGCAAGAGCCCCACCACGCGGCCAACGAACGCCCGGGGGACGATCATGACCTGCGGGCGTGAGAAATCCAGCGCAACGGGGCTGACCAGATTGGGGCTCAGTTCGCCGGTGTTGCTGAAGGTCTCGTTCGAAATGAAATCCGTCGCGAAGCCCAGGCGCCGAAAGTGGTCGACGAACCAGTGGTCGCCGACCACGGTCGCCCCGGCGCCCTGCGCCCCGACCGCCCGGACGACATCGTCGATGTCCCGCTCCCACGCCGCCGGGTCGATCACCGGGCCGTCGCCGCGGAAGAGGATCTCGCGGATCGCCAGCCCGGCCCGCTTTCCGGAAGGGTCGAAGCGCAGCCGGCAGTAGCGGGTCTCGAGGCCGTCGGGGAGCAGCAGCTCCATCCGCGGCTTGACCTTCTTCGTGAAGGGATGCCAGACCGACCAGAAGATCGGCTCGGCGTCGCTCGCCCGGTAGGCCTGCCGCCAGTTCACCCCGTCGTCGGAGATCTCGAGGGTGACGTTCGTCGGGCTGCGCTGCACGTCGACGGGGAAGATCACGAGCTCCCGCAGCCGCTCGGGGCGCTCGAACGCGAAATCGAGAGCCACGGTGCCGGCGTCCCGGGGGACGTCCCAGGAGGTGTCGAAGTTCCCGTCCGAGGCGAAGAGGCCGTGCGGCCGGTTGTACGAGGCCGCGGTCAACTGCCCGCGGACGGCGGTCAGCTCGCGCAACTCCTTGCGAAAATCGTCGTGCACCTCCCACTGCTGTACGGGTGCCGCCCGCGAGGTGACGCCGAGCAGCCGCAGCTGGTTCGGGTCGGCGTTGACCCAGAAGATCTTCCGGGCGGCATCGGCGGCCAGGGCGCTCTCGACATACCGCTCGCTGGAGGGGTCGGAGAACGTGCCCACCCCGAAGCACTCCAGATTGAGGGGGAAATTCTGGTTCTTCGCGGTATCGGCGCCCTGGAACCGGCCCAGGTAGCCGGCCGCTAGCCCGCGCTCCCGGAAGTAGCGCACGAACGGGTTCGCCTCGTTGGGATACCGCGTCACCCGGGAGAGTCCCTGCTCCCGGACGGTGGCGAGGAACTTCGCCGGGTAGACGGTGTTGGCCGCAAGGTTGTTGGCGATGAAGATCCCGAAGGGCAGCAGCGCCAGGGCTTTCGCACGCCGCGTGAGGCCGGATTGCAGCACGAGAGCCGGTATGGCAAACGCCACCGTGTACAGAGTAACGATGTAGGAGAGGGGCGTCCCCTCGGTGAATCGCTTCCCGTAGCTGGAGACCGCGGTGATCGCCAGGTGGAAGAAGAAGTAGCCGAAGACCAGCTGGTAGCCGAGCACGTCCTCCCCGCGCCGCCACTTCCGCAACCCCTGAACGAGCGCCCAGACGTAGAGGAAGCTGATCCAGACGAGCAGCAGGACGAACACGCCATGCAGCAGCGGGGTCGGGGTCGCGCTGAGGTCGAACCCCCAGAATTTCGGCCAGGCGTTGGTCAGGAAGGCCCAGAGAATGCGGCCGAGCTGCCGGGTGTTTCTCGCGTTCACCTGCTCCGCGAGGATCGCCTGATGGGTCAGGTTGTACCAGATGACCGGCGAGAAGCCGAGCACCCAGCCGGCGCTCCAGCCGGGAAGAACGCGCGTGAAGAAGGATCGCCGCAGATGCCAGAGCAGCAGGAGCACCGATACGCCGATGGCCGGCCCGATCGACATGTTGGTCCAGAAGGCGAACCCGCACAGCAGGCCGAGCAGGAAGGCCGTCAACGCCAGGGGGCGGCCCTCCCGGTGCCGTCGCAGCAGCGCCAGCGTCGCCAGAAAGACGATCGGCACCAGGACGAAGATGATCGTGTAGTGCGCGCGCGGCTGCCCCGCCAGGTACATGACCCAGTCGATGGGGACGAGGAATAGCCCGGCCACCACCAGGGCGTTGTCGATGCCGAAGAGCCGGTAGGCCAGCAGGACGGTCCCCAGCAGGAACAGGACGCTCATGATCCAGGAGAACCCCCCGAGGGTCAGGGACGACGCGCCGAAGAGCTTGAAGAGGCCGGCGAGGACGTAGGCGCCCGCGGGCCCCATCCAGGCCTGCCCCGAGTAGAAGATCGGCCGCTCGCCGTTCATGATGTGCATCGCCTGCAGCGCCGAGGATGCGGGCGCGAACCGGCCCAGCCGGATCGGGTAGGCGGCAAAGAGCCGGTAGCAGACCCCCAGCAGCAACAGCAGCGCCAGCAGCAGGGCCTTGGTCCGTGGCTTCATGGCGTGTCTCCTTGGTGAAGGCTTCCCGGCGCGGCGCCCGGTCTGCCGGCGAACCAGGCGTCGAGGAGGGGCAGCCGGCCGCGGAGGTAGGACCGCAGCTGGGGGACCATCCCCGCCCAGGTCTCCCCTTCGGTGGGCGGCCAGCGACGGTAGTTCCGCTCGACGCCCTCGAGCATCTCGGCCTCCAGGCCGGCGATCCGTTCCATGAGCCCGCTCTCGGAGAGGCGGTCCTTGCGCAAGTCCCGCCAACGCTCCGCCACACGGCTGCTGTATCCCGGCAGATCCGCGTGCAGCCGGGCGATCAGGTGGTTGGAGGGGACGAACGCCAGGCTGAAACTGATGTCGTAATCCCACGGGACGATGACGAACCGGGCGTCGGCTCCCGCGCGCCGCGCGAGGTAGAGGTTGTAGTTCTGCCCTTCCCCGTTGGCGGTCAGCGCCAGCAGGATCTCGAAATCGATGACGTTGTCGACGTCGATGATCCGCTCGACGTCCCTGCGAAACACCTCCGGCGTCGACTGGCCGACGAAGGCGATCAGCTTCTCGTACGGGCCCCAGAACTCCCCGTCCCGCCAGTCGGGGACCTGCTGGACGTAGGAATCCCGGTCGGGGGTCTTGAAGCTCGCCCCGGAGCCGGTCGCCTTGTAGAGCACGGCACGGTCGGCCCCGGAGCCCTTCCCCAGTTCGAGCAGATCGGCGTCAACCCGGTCGACCAGGTTGTACAGCCCCTTGTAGTCGCCGTTGACGACCAGTTCGACGAGCCGGACGTGCGGGCTGTAGCGCGGTTTCCCGGGTTCGGAGAAACTCCGGAACAGGTCGTAGGCCAGCCGGTCGCGCATCAGGGTCTTGTCCTTCCACCCCGAGATCAGCAGCAGTCGCCGGGTGCGGCCGACCCCGGGGACGTCGTACGGCCGGTCGAGCTCGACGCGATAGTACTTCTTCTGGTTCCTGGCCTGGTACAACGACGTGTTGCCGCGCAGGCGGATGTCCCCGCCCAGCAGGCCGCTGCGGCGATTGTCCGGCTCGATGAACTCCGCAAGGGCGGGCACGGTGGCCCCGATCGGGGGGCGCCGGCCGACTGCACCCGCAGCACCGGGATCCGCCGACGCCCGGGCAGAACGACGAAGGAGAGTTCGCGCGCGGCGACCGCCGTTCCGCTGGTGATGCTCACCCGCAGTCGGGCGGAAGCCGCCGCGCCCTCCGGCGGAAAGACCCCGCCGTCGTTGCCGAGCGTCGCCGGTGTCAGACTCGCGAAAGAGAGCGCGGCGCCGTTGACCGTCCGCACCGAGAGATCGAGATCGCCCACGAGGAGGCCGGCGTGCGGATTGTCGCCGAGGAACATCTCCTCCCGCAGCCGATCGGCCACCAGCGCGACCAGCGCCGCGTCGGACCGCACCGTCCGATCGGTGAGCGTCTCTTCGAGGAGCCGCCGCTGCGCCTTGATGCGGCTGAGCATCTCGCGGCTGGAAAGCGGGCTCTTCCGGTCGCTCCGCAGCACGGCGCGCCACCCGGACGCGAGCCGGTCGAACTCGCCGAGGACCTCGTCCCGGAACAGCGGCAGCCGCCGCAGCAGCTCCTGCGCCTGGCCGGGAGCCGAAAGCCAGAACGGCCCCTGTTCCCGCGAGACATCCGAGCAGAGCGAGAGGCCCTCGAAGGCGCCGTTGACACTCACGGCGCACAGCTCCGTGGGCGCTGCGGAAACGCCGCAGCGCTCGGCCAGCCTCCCGGCCAGCACCTCGAGGAGGAACGGCGAGCCCTCGATCGGCCGGATGAACAGCGTCCGCTCCGGCTCGTCGTCGTCGGAGAGCATCTCGAGACGGAACGCGCGCTTTGCGGAAGCCTCCGGACCGCCATGGTCCCCCGCGACCAACTCCATCGCCGCCCGGCGCCTGCCGCCGCCTTCGAGGACCTCGACCGTGCGTCTCTTCGACGTCCCGGGCGCGTTGAGGCCGTTCTCGGACTGCTCGTTGAAGTACTTGTTGAACTCCTTGACGTCGGCGCCCGAGAGCGACAGGGCGTAGGTGGGCAGCCCGGAGGCGTAGATCCGGCTTTCGTGGAGGGAGGGATCGAAGAGATCGGCAGCCAGCAGCAGGGCCCGGCAGGATTCGCGAGCCGCCTCCGCCACCCGCAGCGCAGTCGCGGCGAGGAAGGCGTTGTCGAAAATGAGCGGCCACCGCAGACGGCTGAGACGGCGGATTTCCGGCGCGGTGAGCGTGCGGCTCCAGATGGACACCTCGTCCAGGGCGAACGCCGGCGGCGGCGTCAGCCGGTCCTGACCGAAGCAGAGCGATTCGCCGGGGTGCTTCAGCGGGCCCAGCCGCACCTCCCCCGCCGGATCGCCGTCGACGTACAGAGCGGCGCGGCCTTCGTCCTGATCGACGGTGAACGCGACGTGGAAGAAGCCCTGCCGGCCGGCGATTGCCCAGGCGAGGGGTTCCTGGCGGGGCATCTGAAAGACCAGGCTCCCGTCGCGGACCGTCAGGTACTGGAAGATCTGCTGGTTGACGATCCGCTCCGGGAAGCGCAGCCAGCAGGAGAAGGTGAAATGGGAACCCAGGGACGGCAGGGGAAACGCGGTGCGGATCACGCCGTGCTCCCCGGGGGGGAAGGCCCGGGCCGAGCCGTTGCGGCCGGCGATGAGCCGCGTCCCGCCAGTGACGACGCCCTCGCGGCCGACCCGCTCGCGCGGCCGGAGCTCGTCGAAATCCCAGTGCGCGAGGACGCCGGCCCGCCTCAGCCTGCCGCCGATGCCGCGCTCGCCGAGATCGACGGCCTTGGTCAGGGAGTCCAGCAGGAAACCGGCGCCGCACGAGAGGCCCGCGAGGAGCAGCACGACGATCGCGGCCGCGGCCGCGTATCCGAGCTTCCTCCGGTTGCCCGACTCCATCAGACGCTCCCGGAAGCCGGCCGTCCCCTTCAGGAGAGGCCGCCGGGGCGATTGAAAAAGATCCGGACCGAGTTGACCGGAGCCAGCCGCTTCAGCTCGGCCTGCAGATCGGCCACGCCTCCCTGGAAGTCCGTGAAGGAGAACTGGAGGCTGGCGAGCCCGTCCTGGCTGGCGGCGCTCTCGACGAAGCTGCGCCGGGCGTGCCGTCCGACGCACTCCTCGATCTCCTTCTGGCGCAGGGTCGCATCCTCGTCGCCGAGCGTCACGAGAACGATGCCGTCGCGCCCCGACCGGTTGCCGCGGCGGAACCAGCTGATCCCCACGAGGGCGGCCACGGCGACGAGGAAGAGAAAGAGCAGGAACTGGAAGTTGAAGGTCGCGCAGATGATCGATGAGGCGATGACCAGCATGATGAACCCGACCTCCTCCGGCTCCTTGACCGGCGTGCGGAAGCGGATGATCGACAGGGCGCCGAGCAGGCCGAGCGACAGCGGGAGCGAGACCTGGATGCAGATGAACAGGGCGGTGATGGAGATGCCGAGGAGGGGGAAAGCGCGGTTGATCTGGCTGCCGGTCCCCCGGCGCTCGTAGAAGCGGTTGTAGAGCCAGCTGGCCGCCAGCGACGCGCCGAGCGAGACGAGGATGGCGATGCCGAACAGCCAGGGGTCGATCCTGGCCGTGAGGTCCTGGACGTCCTTGATCTTCTGCAGTTGGTCGAACACGATCACGCCTCCTTGAGCAGACTGGCGATGCAGGCCCCGTATTTGGAAAAGCTGCGCTGCCTGATCCCCGATGCGTAGAGCTTCGCCAGCCAGGGAATCTGCGCCGATCTACCGTCCTTGACCTCCAGCACGATGGTCCCGAGCTTCACCGGGCCGAGACGCGGCAGCAGACGCTCGTTGACCCGCCCGAGCCCGATGCCGGTGTCCAGGCAGATCCGCGAGAGCGTGAAGGGGCAGATGAACCGTCGCCGCCGATAGCGCACCACGGCCGCCGGCAGCAGCCCCGACGGCAGGCGCTCCCCGAGGGTCGGGGCTTCGCGGGAGAGGATTTCGAGGAATGCCGGGTGATCGAGGCTGGCGTCGTCGAACCAGGTGCGCTCCACGACCACCCGGGCCCGCGATTTGCGCCGCCCCTGCCCGATCTTGTGCTTGATTTCGAGATAGGCCGTCCGCAGCGCGGGATCGGCCGCGATATCCGGGTCGTACCAGCGCAGGCGGCACTTCGTCTTGAGAAAATCGCCGTCGACCTTCTCGTGGTAGGCGCTCAGGGCCGGCGTGTCGTAATAGAGGGAGGACACGACCGCGTCGGGGTGCACGGGGTCGGGGAGGCAGACGTGCCGCAGCCAGGCGATCACGAACTCCTCGAGGTCGCCGGCGCCGACGAACTTGCTCTCGGCGGAGGGGACCTCGAAGCTCTCGTCGCGCCCGTCGGCCACACCCGTGGCCCCGCGGCCATGTCTCAAAACCATCGTATCCAGCGATTGCATATCGTTTAATTATACCACTCCCCTGCTCAATCATGGGTTCCACGCCGGAGCGCGCCGCGGACCCCACCGTCGCGAAGCGGCTGAATCCGCTTCTCGAGGCGCTCCATGAGGTAACTCTTCAGTGAAGTGAGGCAACTTTTCCCGTTCGTGGTGAGCCTGTCGAACCACGAACGGGAAGCCTTCATACAAACGCCCTTCGACGGGCTCAGGGCGAACGGTACTGATGGGGCCACCGTTCATTGAAGGGTTACCCCGTGGGGCTGGATTCTTCTTGGATCTCCTTTTATAGTACGCTAATATATATAGGTTTTAACGTTATAGCTCGGGCAATAGCTGACACGAGGAGGACTTTTCAATGACACAGACGAAAAAGAGCATTTTCGCCGGCATCTCGCTGAGCGCTCTGGTTCTGACGGCGGGCCTGGCGGTCTTTTCCGGCTGCAGCAGCAGCGAGGAAACGTTCACCGTCAAGAAGGAGGGGGACCGGATGGAGGTCAACCTCGGCACGACCGGCCCGGCGAGCTTCCACTTCGAGGTGAAGGGCTTCGTCGACACCTTC
>JANOHV010000212.1:0-15974 GCA_031406795.1 Candidatus Rokuibacteriota bacterium | reverse complement strand
CGCGCGTCCGCCGAGCGCGCGACCGGGGTGGACGGTGCCGATCCCGGCGCGTTTTGGCGCCCCGGCATGGCCGCGCCGCGCGCGCGCGGCGGCGGGCTCGGGCCCGCCGCACAAGCGACGCGAGAAGCAACGCCGCCGGGGCGTGTCAGGGCCTCCCCAGCGACCCGGGCTAAAACGCGTAGCCGAGGCCGGCGAGGGCGTGGAGGGCGTAGTTCGGAACGGTCGCTTCGCCGTCGGCGATCGGGACCTGCGCCCAGGCCGCGGTGAATTTTCCCTCGAGGGAGAGAAAGAGCCCGCCCCAGAGCCGCAGCCGTTTTTCCAGGGAGAGCTGGCCGCAGACGCCGCTGAGATAGAACCCCTCGGCGAAACCGTCGCCGCTGAAAGTCCTGCCGCGGACGGTGCTCTCCGGGTGCGTGATCACGACCCCGGCCCCGATCCGCCAGATCAGGCCGCCGGCGAGCCAGGCCCGGTTCAGGGTGTTCAGGTTGTACCCGTGGGTGATCTGGAAATTTCCGATCACCCCCGTGGGATCGTCGACCAGCGTCACCAGGTGATGGTGGGTCTCGAACTCCCAGGCCCGGTCACCCTTCCAGCGACCGATCCGCAGCGAGTAGTACGGCGCCCCGCTGGTGTACGGCCGCGTCTCGTAGCGAGCGGTAAAATCGAGATCGGCCTCGCCCTCCTGCCGGATGTTCAACCGGCTGCGGAACTGGTGGGCGGTCCCCGTCGACGCCTGGAAGACCCATCGCGCGCGTCGCGCGGGCGCGGCGTCGACCTTCACCGGGGCGGCCGCACCGGCGCTCAGGATGATCTGGTCCGCCGGCGGCTCCGGATCGAATCCGCCGGCCGTCGGGACCGCGACCGCCTCGGCGGCGGAAACCGCGGCCAGGACCAGCAGGAAAGCACCGGGAAATTTCGCAAGCTTCATGATCGACCCCTGAAAATGTCGATGCCCGGCCTTGCGGGCCGGGCATCGCACGAACGGCAGCGTCGAGAGACGAATTAGGCGACGATGTCCTTGAGCGCCTTGAGAGCGAGGACCTTGACCACCTTGCGGGCGGGCTTGGCCTTGAACATCACCTCTTCCTTTGTGAAGGGATTGATGCCCTTGCGCGCCTTCGTGGCCGGCTTCTTCACCACCTTGACCTTCGCGAGGCCCGGGAGGGTGTACGTGCCGAACTTCTTCAGATCGCGAGCCATGATGCCCGTGAGCGCCTCGAAGACGCCGGCGACCTGCTTGCGGGTCAGACCGGTCTTCTCCGCGATGAACGCCATGCTCTCGGACTTCGTGGTGGGACGCGCTTCAACCTTGCCCTTTGCCATGTGCTCCCCTCCTTGTTTGGATGATTTTCCCCGGATTTGCGCGGAGCATAGCACACCACGAAACACCACGCAAAGGGTTTTTCTCGCCGTTCGCCGCTTGCCCCGCTTCGCGCGCGCGCCTACAATTTCAGCGGCCGCGAGGAGCAGCCGGCCGGGGGGGACGAACCGTCGTGCTCGAAGCGGCCTTCGAAATTGTCCGGGAAATCACCGCGCGCGGGCGTCTGGCCGTCGTCGCCGGCGGCGCCGTGCGGGATCATCTGCTCGGCCGTCCCCTGACCGACGTGGATCTCGCCACCGACATGCCGCTGACCGAACTCTCGTCCCTCTTCACCACCCACGCGGTCGGCAGATCGGCGCAGTTCGACACCGTGGTGATCAGCCGCGGCGGCCGGAGTTTCGAAGTCTCCCGCTTTCGCGGCGGCGCGCAGCAGTCGGCGGATGCGCCCGCGACCGCGCCCTGCCGGGACGGGCCCGGCCCGCTCCTCGAGGACTCGGCGCACCGCGACTCCACCATCAACGCGCTGTTCATGCGGGCGGACGGCGGCATCGTCGATCTGCAGGGCGGACGCGCCGATCTGCGGGACCGGGTGGTTCGCTGCGTCGGCTCGCCTGAGGAGCGCTTCGCCGAGGACCCCGCGCGGCTCCTGCGGGCCGTGCGCTTCGCCGCCGGCCTCGGTTTCACGATCGAGCGGAGAACCGCCGACGCGATCGAACGCGCCGCACCGCGCCTGGCTTCGGTCGCGGGAGAGCGCATCGGCAAGGAGATCCTCCGGCTGGCCTCGCAGCCGGGAGCGGCGCTCGCCGACGGCGTCACGCTGATGGAGCGCTTCGGTCTGCTCGGGCTGCTGCTGCCGGAAGTCCGCGAGCTGCGGGGGCTCCCGCAGCCGATCGAGTGGCACCCCGAGGGGGACGCCTGGGAGCACACGCTCGCCGCGCTGCGCTCGTCGATTTCGACCGACCCGGCCGTCAACCTGGCGGTGCTGCTGCACGACACCGGCAAGGCCCCTGCCCACCGGGAGTCGGCGGGCCGCCACCGTTATCACGGCCACGAGCGGTCCGGGGCCACGATCGCGGACGGCGTCGCCCGTCGCCTGCACCTGCCGCGGCGGCAGCGCGCTGCCGTCGCCTTCGCCGTCGAGCACCACATGCAGGCCGGACAGTTCACCGAACTGCGGCGCTCCGGGGTGCTCGCGCTCCTCGCGGATGTCCACTGGCCGGTTCTGCGGGAGCTCGCGCTATGCGATCTCGCGGCGCGGGGGGACGTGGCCGCCGTCGCGCGGCTCGCCGCGGCCTTTCACGCGGCCGAGGCGGAGGTCGCGCCGGGGAGCGGGGCCCGCGCCGGCGCGTTCGTGATCTCCGGGGACGGCATCATGGCGCTGACCGGTCTCGCGCGGGGTCCGCGCATCGGCGAAATCCAACGCCGCGTCACCGAGTGGGCCCGGGACAACCGGGTCGAAGACCGGGCGCGCATCGAGTCGGCAGTGCTGCGCGAGGCCGGGCAGGCGCCGCCGGGAGATCCCGGGTGGTGAGCGCGCGCGACGGGCAAGCCCGCGGCCCCGGCGCAGCGGGCATTCTGCTGTGGACATCAGGCGTCAACCATGGGAGGATTTTCCCGCCTGAACCAGGCGATTCAGGGGCGACGGAACGCGAGACCTCGGCAAAGCGGTAGTCGCGAGGAGGCATCATGGTCTTGAAGCTCGGTCAACGGCGGGATTTCTTCGTCAAGAAGTGGTTCCAGACGCGCATCCTCTGCTACTAACTGCTCATTCTCGTCGCCGGAGGGGCGGCGCTCTCCTACCTGATCTACCAGCGTGCCGTAGCCACCCTGCGCTATTGCCTCTTCCGCGGGCATGCCCAGGACTGCAGCTCCTGGGATCTGCTGCGCACCGCGGTCGTCGACACCAACATCGCGGCGACCATCGGCATCATGGCCCTGGCGATCCTCGCCGTCTTTCTGATCTCCTGGGCGGTGGCCCGCGCCTCCCGCGCCGTCCGGGCCAACGTGCGCTCCGCGCTGTCGGGGCAGGATCCTTCGGCGTGGCCCCGCCCGCCCCGGCCGCACGAATTCGGCACGCTGCAGGACAAGCTCGCCGACGGCCTCGCCGGGCACCAGGAACGGGTCGACGAGCTGCGCCGCGGCATCCTCACGCTTCGGGAGAGGATCCGCGAAACACGCGAGGAACTCGAGCGCGGCGGCGGCGGCGTGACGGCCGCGAGGAACCGGGAACTGCACGCCGGGTTCGGAAACGTGAAAAGTCTCTACAAGGGCTTCAAGGTCGATGAGCCATGAGGGCGCTCCGGAGCGGGGTGCTCGTCCTCCTGCTTCTCGCTCTTGCGCTGACCCGGGCCCCCGCGGATGTCGCGCCGCCGACGAACCCGCACCAGATCTTCAGCGGGGCGGAGGCCTGCGTCGGCTGTCACGCCTACTTCGGCGGAACGATGGACCCGCACAGCTTCGTCGTGGAAATTCTGGAGATCTGCATGAAGTGCCACACCCAGACGAAGCTCGGCCTCTCGCACCCGGTCGGGGTCGACCCCAGTCGTTCACCCACCACCATCGACGTGCCCGCGGAGCTTCCGCTCGAGGACGGGAAGGTTTCCTGCGGCTCCTGCCACAACCCCCACATGGCGTTTCTCTCCAGGACGCGGGCCTACCAGGACCAGCCGGTCACGTACCTCCAGCAGGAGGGCCGGACGCAGACCGCCTGGTACAAGACCATCTACCTGAGGATGTCGGATCCGATCAAGGGTTTTGAGCCACTCTGCGTGGCCTGTCACCAGGACTATTAGCGGGGGCAATCATGTCGGAACGGGAAATCTGGATACGCTATCAGCTCCGCTGGATGATCATCGTCGCCGCCGCGATCGCCGTGGCCAGCGCGTCGTTTCTCTACACGCTGCGGCGGGCGCTCGACCAGGATCTCGGGCCCAGTTACAAGCAGGCCTACACAACCCTGCACAACCTGCAGAAAGTACTGCTCCCCATGATCGGTCTGTCCGTGCTGATCTACCTGATCATCGGCAGCGTCATCGTCGCGCTGGTCACCATCTTCATCTCGCACAGTATCGCCGGCCCGCTCTTCAAGATGGAGAGATTCGCCGAGAGCCTGCGGCGCGGCGCGGTGAATTTTCCGATGCGCCTGCGCAGCGGCGACCAGATCGGGCTCCTGGCGGAGTCGCTTCGGGAACTGCAATCCGCGCTCGCCGACCGTCTGCGACCGCTCGGCCGGGTCCTGAACCGGGCCGACCGGCTCTGGGCGGAGTTCGACGCGGTCGACACGGCCGCCGACCCGGTCCGGGCCAGGGAGATCCTCGCCCGGATCGACGAGGAATTCTTCCAGGCCGACGCCGAACTGGGACCGCTGGCGAAGCGCTCCGCCTTCGTCTCACACCGATGAAAAAAGGCCCGCCGGGAGACTCCCCGGCGGGCCCTGCATCACCTGGAGGCGACGCCCGTCAGTTCTTCCGGTTCGGGGGTTACCTCGTCGCCGGAGCCGCCGGCGCCGCCGCGGGCTTGGCCGCCGCGAAGTTGTTCAAGTCATGCGGGTGGTTGTGGCACGTCAGGCAATTGGGGAACTTCTGCAGGATGCCGGCCGGATGCTTGACCTGGTGGCACTGGTTGCAGTTCGGGACCATCTTGTGTTTGTCCTTGTGGCACTGCACGCAGGCGACCTTCGCGTGGCGGGTCGACGTCGCCGCGATCAGCGTGGCCGGCTTCTTGTGGCAGGCGCCGCACTGGGCGTTCGCTACGGTCGCCGGGTACACGACGTTCTTCGGCTGGTGGGCGCGGTGGCAGGTCGAGCACTCCGACGCCGTCATCGTCGGGGCGTGCGGCTTGTGGCACTGGGTGCAGGCGGGCTTCTTGCCGTGGACGTCGTGACAGAACGAGCAGGCCTGCTGCGTGTGCTTGCTCGGAAACTCCGTGAGTTGCTTGATCTGCTCCTTGTGGCAGGTCAGACAGGGCGCGGTCTGCTTCTTGTCGAACGAGATGTTCTTCGGGGTGTGCGGGTTCTTGTGGCAGCCGAGGCAGTTGGGCAGCTTGAA
The DNA here is from genome assembly GCA_031406795.1 of Candidatus Rokuibacteriota bacterium. Classification (GTDB taxonomy): domain Bacteria; phylum JAUVQV01; class JAUVQV01; order JAUVQV01; family DATDCY01; genus DATDCY01. Next base: position 10,607 of record JANOHV010000212.1, on the reverse strand, counting down.
GTGCTCTTCGCCCTCGTGGCAGTCGCTGCACTTGGGGATGTTGTTCTTGGAGACCGGACGGTGGCCGGCGTGGCAGTCCTGGCAGCTGATCTCGGACTTGTGCTTGCCGCCGCCCGCCTCGATGTCCGCCGGTTGCTGTTCGTGACACTTCGCGCAGTCCTCGCCCTTGAGCGCGACCTTCGCCTGGCCCGGAACCGCGCCCGCGGCGCACAACGCCAGTGCGAGAACCCCCGCCATCAGGAAAACGTTGCCCTTGCGTGCCATACCCTGCTCCCTCCCCTTCGGTGGTTGATGGTTTTCAGGCGAAATAATGCCACGGATACTGGCACGTTTCGGCAGGGGAGTCAATTTCCCCGCGCGCTCCGAACCTCGCCGCGGAGGGGCTTCATTCAGCCGTCGTCGATGGTGAAGTGCTGGCCCTGGTGCGCGGCGAAACACTCGGTGTCGGCCGAGACGGCGCCGATCCGCGCCTGGCACTCCCCCACGATCCGCTCGATCGCCTCGTCGTCCCGCAGCATATTGTGGTGCCAGATCCCGAAGCGACGGACATCCGCCTGGAGCGCGAGGTCGAGCGCGTCCTCCCAGGTGCTGTGTCCCCAGCCGCCGCGCGTGCGGTATTCCTCGGCGGTCAGTTCCCCGTCGTGCAGCAGCAGATCGGCGCCTGCGGCGAAGCGGGCGTACTCCTGCCGGGTGCGGCCGCCGGGCAGCACCGAACCGAGTTCGTTGTCGGTGAGAAAGACGATCCGCCGTTTGCCCTCCTCGATCCGGTAGCCGACCCCGCCGTTGGGGTGGCTCAGCGGGATGGTCGTCACGCCGAACCCGCCGGCCTCGAACTGGCCGCGGCAGGGTTCGTGGAAGACGAGGTCGGCGGCGAGATCGCGCAGGTCGACCGGGAAACTCGGCGGGCTCATCGCCCGCCCGAGCATCTGGTGCACCGAGGCCTGCGCCTGCAGGCAACCGTAGATCTCGATGCGCACGCCCGGCGTGTACAGCGGCCGGAAGAAGGGGAACCCGAGAACGTGATCCCAGTGAGCGTGGGTGAAGAGCAGGTGGATGTGGCGGACGCCCTGGAGGTCGAGCCGGTCGCCGGCGCGGCGAATCCCGGTGCCGGCGTCGATCAGCAGCGGCTCCGCGGAGCCACGGATCTCGAGGCAGGTCGTGTCGCCGCCGTAGCGGAGATACTCCGGCCCGGACACGGGAATCGACCCGCGCGCGCCCCAGATCGAGATCTCCATCCGTCGCCCTCCCTTACGGCGGGCAGTGTACATGATTCCACTCAGGGAGTTCTGGATAGTTTGAAGACCTCCCCTCCGTCAGTAAGTGCACGGGGTCGGCCGGCGCGCTCCCGGCGCGATTTTTCGTCCTGGCAAGGCAGCTCCCCTGTCCGCGCGGAGGCGCAGACTTCTCAACTGTCAGTACCCCGCCTCGGCAGGGTGCTCAAAAGGGCCCAGGTGCAAGGCGCACCCCGAAGTGGTTGCCGAGGCGGGCTCGTGCCCGCCGCAGGCAGACACGAGGAGTGCAACGCCGCAGATGGGCCCTTTTCAGCGCCCTGCTAACCGAGGTGCTTGCGGAAGCGCAGGGCGGCGAGGCCGAGGATGGCCGCCCCGAACCCCAGCAGCACCGCCACCTGCGGCCAGAGAACGTCGATGCCGTTGCCCTTGAGAAAGATGCCACGGACGATCACGAGGAAATAGCGCAGCGGGATCAGCAGCGTCACGTACTGGATGACCCGCGGCATGTTCGCGATCGGGAACATGAACCCGGAGAGCAGGATCGAGGGGAGCATGAAGAAGAACGTCGACATCATCGCCTGCTGCTGGGTCTGCGAGATCGTGGAGATGAACAGCCCGAGGCCGAGACTGGTGAAGATGAACACGGTCGCCAGCGCGAAGAGCAGCGCCACGGAGCCGGCGATCGGGACGCGGAACCAGAAGGTCGAGAGCGCGAGCACCAGCAGCATGTCGATGAACCCGATCCCGATGTAGGGGAGCGCCTTGCCGACGATCAGCTCCGCCGCCGTGATCGGGGTCACCACCAGCTGCTCAAGGGTGCCGATCTCGCGCTCCTTGACGATGGCCATCGACGTCAGCAGCATCGTCACGAGAAAGAGGATCATCGAGAGCACCCCGGGCACCATGTAGCGCACGCTCTTGAGTTCGGGGTTGTACCAGACCCGCGTCCGCTCCTCGACGGCGGGGACGCGCTGGACACGGGCGCGCAGCCGCTCCAGCCTCTCGGCCGCGATGCCCGCCGAATACTCCCCGGCGACCCCGCCGGCGTAGCCGGCAACGATTCCCGCGGTCATCGAATCGCTGCCGTCGATCAGCAGCTGCACGCGCGCGGTGCGCTCGGAGGCCAGATCGGCGGCGAAGCCCCGGGGGATGACGAGCGCGGCCTGGACGGCGCCGTCGTCGAGCAGTGCATCAACGGCGGCCGGACCCTCCGGCCGGCGCACGATGTCGAAGTAGCCGGAGCGCGCGAAGCGTTCGGCCAGCTCGCGGCTCTGGACGCTGCGGTCCTGATCGAGCAGGGCGGTGGCCACGTGTTTGACGTCGGTCGTCACCGCGTACCCGAAGATGAAGAGCTGGAAGAGCGGCGCGATGAAAACGATGCGCAGCATCTGCGGGTCGCGCCGCAGCTGGAGCAGCTCCTTGCGCACCAGATGGAGGACGCGGCGCGCGTTCACAGCTTCTTCCTGAACTTGCGGGCGGCCAGGCCGAGCGTCAGCGCCGCGATTCCGGCGAGCAGCAGCGCCTGCGGCCAGAGCTGGGCCAGCCCGTTGGCTTTGAGGAAGATCCCGCGCACGATCACCAGGTAGTGGCGGGCGGGGATCAGGTTCGTCAGCCACTGGACGGGCTCGGGCATCGCGCTGATGGGGAAGAGAAAACCCGAGAGCAGCATGGTCGGCAGCTGCGAGGCGAGCAGACCGACGGTCATCGCGGTCTGCTGGGTGGGCGAGAGCACCGAGATCAGCAGGCCGATGCCGAGCGCGGAGACGAGGTAGATTGCCGAGAGGCCCAGCAGCAGCGGGATGCTCCCGGCGACGCGCACGCCGAAGAGCAGACGCCCGGCCCCCATGACGAGCAGGACGTCGACGAACGCGATCAGCGCGTACGGGAGCAGCTTGCCGAGGACCAACTCGGCGGGCTTGAGCGGCGAGACCACCAGCTGCTCGATCGTGCCGCGTTCGCGCTCGCGGACCACGGTGAGCGCGGTGAGCAGCGTGGAGAGCATCATCAGGATCACGGCGATCAGGCCGGGGACGATGTAGTTCACGCTCCGCTGTTCGGGGTTGTACCAGAAGCGCGCCCGCATCTCGAGCGGCGGAAACCCGTCGCGCACGAGCAGGCCCCGCCGTCGCAGCGCTTCGATGGTGGTCGCCCCCGAGTGTTCGCGCACGATGGCGCCGGCGTAGCCGATGGTGGTCGTCGCGCTCGTGGAGTCCGCGCCGTCGACCAGCAGCTGGATGATCGCGGTCCGCCCGGCGGCGAGATCGGCGGCGTGGCCGCGCGGGATCACGAGCACGGCGCGGACCGCGCCGGCGTCGAGCGCTCGCGTGGCCGCGGCGGGGGATGCGAGCGCGGCGACCACCGCGAAATTCTCGCCGCGCTCGAAGGCGTCGACGAGCCGGCGTGAGGCCGGGCTGCGGTCCTCGTCCTGCACCCCGAGCGCGATGCGCCGCAGATCGAAGTTGATGGCGTAGCCGTAGAGAACGAGCATCAGCACGGGCAGGACGATGACGACGGCGAGCGTGCGCCAGTCGCGCACGATCTGGATGAACTCCTTCCCGGCGATGATCCCCGTCCGCTGCCACACGATTTCAGTCCCCCGCGGCGGCGCGATCGGCGCGCTCGACGAGCGAAACGAAGACGTCCTCGAGCGTCGGGCGGATCGGCGCGATCCCGTCCACGCGGACGCCGGCGGCAGCCAGCGTTTCGCGCAGCGGGCCGGCGGCAGCGGCATCGACGGCGATCACGTGCAAACCCGAGCCGAAAACCGCCACCTCGCGCACGCCGGGCGCCCGGGCGGCAGCGGCGAGCGCGAGCATCAGCGGCTCGGCGCGCACTTCGAGCAGGACCCCCTCGCTCAGGCCCTCCTTGAGCTCGCGCGGGCTGCCGAGCGCCACGAGCCGCCCGCCGTAGATCATCCCGAGCCGGTCGCAGTGCTCGGCCTCGTCCATGAGGTGCGTGGTGACGAAAACCGTCACGCCCTCCCCCGCCACGGTGTGGATCAGCTCCCAGAAATCGCGCCGGGAGAGCGGGTCGACGCCGGAGGTCGGCTCGTCGAGGAAGAGGATCCGCGGTTCGTGCACCACGGCGCACCCCAGGGCCAGGCGCTGCTTCCAGCCGGTGGAGAGCTCACGGGCCGGGCTGTCGGCGCGCCCCTCGAGATTCGCCATGGCGAGGATCCAGCGCCGGCGCTCCGCCAGCCGCCGCGGCTCCACCCCGTAGATCCCGGCGAAGAACTCGATATTTTCGGCGACGGTCAGATCGTCGTAGAGCGAGAAGCGCTGGCTCATGTAGCCGATGCGGGTCTTGATGCCCTCGGACTGGCGCACGATGTCCAGGCCGGCCACCGCACCGCGCCCCGCGGTCGGCAGCAGGATGCCGCACAGCATCCTGATCGTGGTCGACTTGCCGGCGCCGTTGGGGCCGAGAAAGCCGAAGATCTCGCCGCGCGGCACCGAGAAGCTGATGCCGTCGACGGCGGTGAAGGCGCCGAAGCGCTTGACGAGGCCCTCGACTTCGACGGCCGGCCCCGCAGACCGTGCGTCGCCTGCGGGGTCCTGCCTGCCACCCCGCCGCCGGGGTGGTCGCTGCGCACCCCCCGCTTCGCGCCACCCCTCCGGCTCTAGCAGGGGCTTTTTGGGGGGGCGAGAACTACTGTCACCCTGGTTGGTGTCCCGGGGGGCGGCGAGGAGCGAGACGAAGACGTCCTCGAGACCGGGCGCCACGCGCCGCGACTCGCAGGCGATGATGCCGTGGCCCGCCAGGTGCGCGCAGACCGCGCCTTCGTCGAGGCCCTCCTCGCGCACCCAGACGTGCAGCCGGTCGCCGAAGACCTGGATACCGCAGACGCCGGGCATCCGGGCCAGGACGTCCCGGGCCAGCCGCTGCGGGGTCGCCACCAGTTCGAGCAGGCGGCCCTGCATACGCCCCTTGAGAGCGGCCGGGGTGTCGCAGAGATGGATGCGGCCGCGGTCCATCAACGCGACGCGCCCGCAGCGTTCGGCTTCGTCCATGTACGGCGTGCTCACCAGGACGGTCACCCCCGCGCGGAGGAGGTCGTACAGGATCTTCCAGAAATCGCGGCGCGACACCGGGTCGACTCCGGTCGTCGGTTCATCGAGGAACAGGACCTCCGGGGTGTGGATCAGCGTGCAGGCGAGCGCGAGTTTCTGTTTCATGCCCCCGGAGAGGTTCTGCGCGAGGCGGTCGCGATACGGCCCGAGCCGCGCGAACTCCAGCAGTTCGTCCTGCTTGCGCCGACGCTCCTCGCGCGGCACCTGAAAGAGGCGCGCGAAGAAGCGCAGGTTCTCCGCCACGGTGAGATCGCCGTAGAGCGAGAAACGCTGCGACATGTAGCCGATCCGCAGCTTGACCGCCTCGGGCTCGCGTCGCAGATCGAAACCGGCGACCGCGGCCTCCCCGGCGTCGGCGTCGAGAATGCCGCAGAGCAGCCTGATTGCCGTCGTCTTGCCGGCACCGTCCGGCCCGACCAGGCCGAAGATCTCGCCGCGGCCGACCGCGAGATCGAGGCCGTCGACGGCGGCCGTGGCGCCGAAGGACTTGCGCAGCCCCCGGGCGAGGATCATCGGCTGCTCCATCAGCGGCGCTAGTGCGGGCGCTTCACCCGCGAGACTAGAGAGGCTTTTGCACGGTTTCCCTTTTTTCGATTCGGGATGAACACCTGCAATTCCTCGCTTGGTTTCGCGATGATTCCTCAGAGTAGCGCCTCAGTCGCCGAGCGTGATCACGGCGTCGGCAGGCATGCCCGGTTTGAGTTCCCCGCCAGGGTTCTCGACTTCGATCTTGACGCCGTAGACGAGCTTCGCGCGCTCCTCGCGCGTCTGGACGTTCTTCGGCGTGTACTCGGGCTTCTCGGCGATCTGCGTAACGACGCCGGCGAAGATGCGGCCGGGAAACGCGTCGACGCTGACCGCCGCGCGCTGGCCGGTCCGCACCCGGCCGATCTGGGGTCCCGGGAGGTACACCCGCACCCGCACCCGCGCGAGATCGGCGATGCGAACGATCGGAAAGCCCGGGGTGACCACCTCGCCCGGCTCCGCGTTTCGCAGCGTCACCCGGCCATCGGAAGGGGCCGCGATCCGCGTCTGCGCCAGCAGCGCCTCGGCGACCGCGACGGCCCCCCGCGCGGCCTCCACGCGCGCTTCGGCGGCCCGAAGCGTTTCGCGGCGCGGACCGGCAACCGCGAGATCGAGCGTCGCCTGCGCCGCCTGCAGCTGGGAAGCGGCCTGGGCGCCGGCGGCCGCGGCGCCGCGGAGTTCCTCCGGCCGCGCGCCGGCCTGCGCTTCGGCAAGCCGGTTCCCGGCGGCGTCGAGCCCCGCGGCCGCGGCGTCGCGGCGGGCCGTCGCCACGTCGAGATCGCGCCCGGCGACCGCACCCTCGCCTGCGAGCCGGCCGGTGCGCTCGAAGTCCCGCTGCGCGTCATCGAGGGCGATCTGGGCCTGCTGCACCCCCGCTTGCACCTGCGCCAGCAGTTCGGGGCGGGTGCCGGCGCGCAGCAGGTCCATGCGCGCCTGCGCCTGCGCCTGCGCATCGCGCGCGGCCTGCACCTGGGCCTTGAGACGGCGGATCTCCTCGACGCGCGTCCCGGCGCCGACATCGGCGAACGCCGCCTCGGCGGCCGCCAGATTGCCGCGGATCTGGGCCGCCTGCGCCTCGAGTTCGGCGGCCTCGAGCGTCGCCAGCTCCTGCCCGCGGCGTACCGCGTCGCCCTCGCGGGGCACGACCGTCAGCAACCGGCCGGAGATCCTGGCGCCGACCTCGACTTCGGTCGCCTCGATCGTCCCGTTGCCGGAGAGTGTCCCCGGCGCCACATGGTTGCGCCGGCCCGCCGCGTACCAGAGGCCCGCTGCGCCGACCGCGAGCACCAGCAGCATGGGAACCACGAGCCTCGGATTCGGCTTCCTCATTGCTTCGTCCCCCCTGCTGTCGCCGGCTGCGTTCGCTCCGCGGGCGCCTCGGTCGGCACCGACCCGACCGCGAGCGCCTGTTCGGCGTCGGCGATCCCGCGCTCGGCCCGGGCGCGCACCAGGCCGTAGCGCGCGCGGGCGAGACTCCCTTTGGCGTCGGCAACCTCGGTGGCCGTGCCGACCCCCCCCGAAAAGCGCACGTCGGCGAGCCGCGCGAGTTCCTCGGCCTGTTCGACCTGCCGCTGCGCGACGCGCACCTGGGCCGCCGCGGTGGCGACCCGGGCGACGACCTGCCGTACCTCCGCCTCCACCTGGCGACGCCCCTGCGCGAACGCGGCGCCCGCCTGCACCACGGCGGCCACGGCTTCACGCCGCCGCGCGCCGGCGCGGCCGCCGTCGAGCAGCGGCAGACTCACGAGAGCGCCGAGCGACCAGCGCGTGAAGACCGTCGTGGACTCGGGTGTGACCAGCTGGTAGTCCGCGGCCAGCGCGAGCGTCGGGTAGCGCTCGGCGCGCGCGGCGGCCACCCCGGCATCGGCGGCGGCGAGTTGGCGCGCCAGGCCACGAAGGTCGGGGCGGTCCCGCTCGGCCGCGGCGAGGAGTTCGTCGACCCCCGGCTGTGGCAGCGCCGCCGGCTCCGGGGGCAGGGCCCGGTGTTCGCCGCTCGGCAGCCCCAGGGCCTGCAGGAGCAGGGCGCGGGCCGCCATGAGGTTGCCGTCGGCGCGAATCACCTCCTGGCGCGCCTCCTCGGCCTGCACTTCGGCGCGCAACACGTCGAACCGTGCCGCCGCGCGCGCCGCATACCGCTCCCCGGCGACGCGCAGATGGTTCTCGGCCGCGGCCAGGTTCAACGCGGCGACGCCGATCTCCTCCTGGGTGGCCAGCAGCACGCGGAACGCGCGCTCGGCCCCGTGGGCGACCAACTGCCGCGTCCTCAGCCGCGCATCGCCGGCGGCCTGTGCGCCGCGCCCCGACTGGCGGACCGCGGCGCTGACCCTGCCGCCGGAATACACGAGTTGCTGCAGGGAGGCGGAGGTGACCCAGGTGTCGCGCTCCGCCAGAGGCACCGGTTCGCGGCCGGGTATCTCGGTCGCGGGAACCTCGCTCAGGTGAGCGAGTCGCGACTCCAGCCGCAGCTGCGGCCAGCGCTCGGCGGCCGCCCGGTCGTGCGCCGCCCAGGCCCCGTTCTCGCGCCCCGCGGCGGCCGCGAGCGCGGGGTGATTGCGCAGCGCGATGCCGATCGCCTCCTCCAGCGTCAGCGGGATCTCGCCCGCGGCCGCCGCGCCCGGGGTCGCCGCGAGCAGCGCCGTGAGGGCAATCATCGGCAGCCAACGTTCCTGTCGCAAGTTTCCTCCTCGTCCGCGGGCTGCGGCAGCCCCGCATCGTCTTCGAACATACCGGAGTGCACCCTCCCGATCAAGCGGCGGCGCCCCGAAACGTCGCGACGGCCGGCGTGCTGCCCAGCGGTTCCGCAACTAGAAATTTGCCGAGGTAGGTCTGTAGGCAATCCAAGGGGTTAACCCGCCCCCCCGCCCTTGGAGCAAATTCGCATTCGCATGGGGGTTGACTTTTAGCTGGCAATCTGATATGCGTAAGAATATCAGACACTTAGAGGAGGAAGGACATGACCCACTCTGCCTATTTGTCCGCCGCCGGAAGTAGAGCACGCTCTCGTCTGACCAGCCTGCTGCAGAGCCGTCCCATGATGCGGGCCGGCTTGGTCACGATGGCTCGGACCTGCGGGAAGAAGAGCTGCAAGTGCGCCAAGGGGTTGAAGCACGTTTCCTTGTACCTCTCCATCAAGGTTGGCCGCAGCCGCAAGATGGTATACGTGCCGCCGGCCCTGGAGGAGGAGGTGCGCACCTGGGCGGGAGACTATCGGGAGGCCGCCGCCCTGTGGGAGAAGATGCTCCAGGAGTATCTGGAGCGGTTTCTCAAGGAGAAGGCGGCAAAGCAGGCGCCTTCCCCAGTGCGCCGCCGGAGGTCGGCTCCCGATGCTCGCCCGGTTTAGCCGCTATTTGGAGAAGCTCTTCGATTTCGGAGCGCTGCTGGCTACGGTGCGGGATTCGCGGCGCAAGCCGCAGATTCCGGCAACGGCCATCTGGGGAAGCGCCTTTGCCATGTCGGTGCTTCGATGCGGCAGTCTCAATGCCATCGAGTCGGCACTGCGGCCATCGCGGCGACTGGAGAGATTGGTCGGACCGATCAAACCGAGCGCCGACACCATCGGCAGGGTCGCAGCGCAGATCGACCCGCAGATCCTGCGCACCATGCTGTGCAAGATCAATCACCGTCTCGGACGCAACAAGGTCTTTGTCAAACGCTGGACCCTGCGCTTTGCGGCCATAGACGGCCATGAATTTTTTTCCCAGCAGGCACCGTTGCTGTCCGGCGTGCAACCAGCGCACGATCACGGTTAACGCCCGTGAGGTAACGGAGTACTACCACCGGGCAGTGGTCTGCCATCTCATCGGCTTTGACCTGGCAGCGCCCCTGGACTTGGAGATGATCCAGCCTGGGGAGGATGAGGTGGGGGCGGCCGGCCGACTCGTGCGGCGCGTCTGTGAGAACTATCCCCGATTCTTCGACGCCTTTGTGGCCGATGCCCTCTACTTTCAGGCGCCCTTTATCAACCTGTGCCTCGAGCTGGGCAAACATGTGGTCACCGTTCTCAAGGGCGACAAGCGAAATCTCCTGCTCGATGCGCAAGGATTGTTCCAGCACCAGAGGCCGAAGCTCTATCAAGATGGGAAGAAGACCATTGCGTACTGGGATGAAGAAGGCTTCGAATCCGCTGCGGGAATCCGGGTTCCCCTGCGGGTGTTGCACACCCAGGAGAGCGAGAACAAACGTCACCGCATCGCGGGCCGCTGGGAGGTCCAGGCCGAAGAGCACAGTTGGTGGTGGCAGACGACGATCCCATCCGCCGTTCTGCCGGCACCGCAGCTCTGCACCGTAGGCCACCGTCGCTGGGACATCGAAAACGATCTCTTCAACACCCTGGCCACCCACTGGGCGCTCAATCACTGCTTCAAACACCATCCTGTTGCCATCCAGAACTTCGTCCTGACGCTCTTTATCGCTTTCGTCCTGATCCAGAGCTTCTATCTGCGCAACCTCAAACCCGAAATCCGCAAACGCCTGACGCTGATCGCCATCGCTCGCGAGTTCTACGCCGATCTTGTCTCACCCCTCTGGTCCGCCCCCTGGCTGACAAGAACCAGGGGCAGCCCCTGACCATCTCCGCTCCGGCGCGCCACACTACCAGCGCCAGCGCCCTCCAGCCAAGGGCGCAGGGATAAGTCCCTCCGCAGTCCGCCTGGACCTGGAAAAAGCCTCCCGAAAATGCTCCCGAGGGCACGCCGCTGCGTGAGCCAGCCGGAATCCGATACGAAGTAACAACTTGAGCCGGTCGCCGCGGTCGCCCGACCTCCTTGTTGCGGAATCGTTG
>JANOHV010000195.1:0-1538 GCA_031406795.1 Candidatus Rokuibacteriota bacterium | reverse complement strand
GTTCAACCGCGCCGCCAAGCGCCTGATCGACCTCATCGGCGCGCTCGTCGGTCTGGCCGTGTCCGCCCCGGTGCTCGCCATCCTCGCCGCCCTGATCAAGGCCGAGTCGCCCGGCGGCCCCGTGTTCTTCCGCCAGACGCGCGTGGGCGCCGGGCACCGCGAGTTCACACTCTACAAGCTCCGCTCCATGCGGCCCGACGCCGACGTAAGCGACGCCGACAACCAGAGCACCAAGGCGGGCGACCCACGCCTCCTGCGCATCGGCGCCTTCCTGCGCCGCTGGAACCTCGACGAGCTGCCCCAATATTGGAACGTCCTGCGCGGCGACATGAGCCTCGTCGGCCCGCGCCCCGAGCGCCCGCACCATGTCGAGCAGCTCTCCGCGGTGATTCCGCACTACCTGCCGCGCCACCTCGTGAACCCCGGCATGACCGGCTGGGCCCAGATCAACGGCCTGCGCGGCGACACCGACCTCGCCGAGCGCATTCGCTACGATATTTTCTACATCGAGAACTGGTCGCTCTGGCTCGACTGCCAGATTTTGCTCCTGACCTTCCTCCGCTGGCGCAACCCCGCCGCGTGACGACCGCGCCGGCCGCCCCCCGCATTTTGCCGTAACCACTTTGCCAGTGCGTCCACCCATTCTACATAATGTAGCAGCCGTCGTCAGACGGCTGGCCAGCGGTGTCACCACCGCTGCTACATCCGAACCGAAGCAGGCTTATTCTCCTGTGGCCGCGTCCACGGAGACCGGAGCCGCGGGGTATCTGGCCTGCAGCGAATGAAAATTCCAACCGCTGAGGATAACCCCGCGCCCCGCGCCTCCGCCCGGCCGTGGGCGGCGGCCCTGGTCTGCGGCATTTTCGCCGTGTGCCTCATCCGGCTCGCCGGGTTCGTCCACGACAACGCCGTGGACGTCCTCTACAACGACCAGTGGGACGCGCTCTGGCCGCTCCTCGATGGCCGGGGTCCCTGGGCCGCCTTTCTCCAGCAGCACGGCCCGCCGCGAATGGGTCTCGGCGGGGTGCTCAACTGGTATCTCTATGGCGCCACCGGCTGGGACGTCCGCGCCGAGGCCTGGGCCGGGGTCGTGGTGTTGGTCCTCGCGACCTTGGTGGCGCTCACGCTGTCCGTCCGCCTGCGCGGCCGCCTGGCCTGGACCGACGCGGCTTTCCCGCTCCTCCTGCTCAGCCCGCTCCATTGGGAGACGCTGACGTTCACGATCTTCGTCGGCGCCAAGATCCTTCCGCTCCTGCTCGTCCTTCTCCTCGCCTGGGCCTGGAGCGCGGAAAGATCCGTCGCCCGGACGGTGGGAGTCGGCCTCGGCGGGACGCTCGCGCTCTTCACCGGCTATGGTTTTGTCAGCGCGCCCGCGACGATCGGCCTCGCACTGCTGCTGTGGCTGCGCGCAGGAAAAAACGGCGGGTCCGGCGGGCGGACGCCCGCCGCCGTGATCCTGCTGGTCATGGGCGCGGCGATGGCGTGGTTTGCCTCCGGCTACCAGTGGTCGCCGGGCACGGCCGGCTGGCGTTTCCCGG
>JANOHV010000166.1:0-2805 GCA_031406795.1 Candidatus Rokuibacteriota bacterium | reverse complement strand
ATCGTTCTTCGCGACAAGCCGTGACCCTCCAGGCGCTGACAACCGCCGGCGCGGCCGGACTCCCCCGAAAGGATGCGAGCGCAGAGCAGATGCCGAAAAAAAAGATTCTCATCGCCGACGACAGCCGCTGTTCCCACGAGGTCTACACCGGCTTCCTCGGTGACCGGTACGAGTATCTCCACGCCTACGACGGCGTCGACACCCTCGTCATGGCCGTTGAAGAGCGGCCGGCGCTGATCATTCTGGATCTGATGATGCCCCTCCTCGACGGCCGGTCGATTTGCAGGAAGCTCAAGAACTACCCGGGGACCAAAGACACGAAAATCATCATGGTCACGGCCAGGAACACCCAGTCCGACCGACTCGTGGGGTTCGAGGTGGGCGCCGACGACTACCTCGAAAAACCCTGCTCCGGAGAATTGCTCGCCCGGAGCGTCAAGAACCTGCTGGATTGACCCGTGCGGGCGGGTGCTCTCCGGCGGCGGGGCTGGTTTCTCTATCTCGTCAAGTGCGCGGATCGCAGCCTGTACACGGGCATCACCAATGATCTCCCGCGCCGGATCGCTCAGCACAACAGCGGAACGGCTTCGCGCTATACCCGCAGCCGTCTGCCGGTGGAACTGGTGTACTGCGAGGGCTGCCGCGACAAGTCGGGCGCGCTGAAGAAGGAACACCGCGTGAAATCGCTCTCGAGAAGCGCGAAGGAAGCCTATATCGCAAAACGCCCTCTCCCCTGAGGGCGCACTCGTTTCGCCCCGCCGCACCCTGCCGGTCGCACCCGGCCTGCATCTTCACCCCGGCCTTCGGCAGAGCGGCGACGTTTCGCTTGACTACTGTAACTGTTATCAGTATATTAAACACAGTGTCATGCATCCAGTAGTCGAAGGCGGGAGGGCAGGAAGAGATGGCGAAGGGACTGACGAAGCGGCAGGAAGAGATTCTCGACTTCATCGTCGCGGGGGTGCGTGACGAGGGGTTTCCCCCCACGCTCAAGGAGATCGCCGAACGCTTCGGGCTCGCCTCCCCGAACGCAGCGCGGGATCACGTGCTTGCGCTCGAGCGCAAGGGGTTTCTCAAGCGCACGGGCGTCAAGTCGCGGGCGCTGAGCCTCTCCCCCTCGTTGCGGGCGGTCGCCGCCACGACACCGCGGGGTTGGCCGCTGCTCGGCGTGGTCCCCGCGGGCGCACCCGTGCTCGCGGAAGAGAACTTCGAGGGCTATGTCGACCTCAACGAACTGTTCGGGCGCGGCGAGGGCACCTTCCTGCTCAAGGTCAGCGGCGAGAGCATGATCGGCGCGGGCATCAACGACGGCGACCTTGTCGTCGTGCGCCATCAGGAGCAGATCACCTCGGGGGAGATCGGCGTGGCCTACGTCGCCGGGGAGGCCACCGTGAAGCGCCTCTTCCACGAGGAGGGCACCTGGCGTCTGCAGCCGGAGAACCCGGCCCTCGACCCGATCCGGGTCTGGGACGGGGACCCGGAGTTCAGGGTCGCGGGAAAAGTCATCGGCGTCGTGAGGAGGTTTTAGCAATGAGCGACCGGTCTTCGCGGTACGTTTTTCCCAACTTTGCCCCGCCGTCCCCGGCCCCGGCGCGCGTGCGCACGCTGATCCGGGTCCGTCACGAGCCCGCCCTGTTGCCGGGACCGCTGGCCCCCGCGCGCGAGTGCTCCCGCGCGCTCGGCAGGCTCGCGCGCGAGGTCGCCCGCTGTTTCGGCGAGGCCAAAAGGGGCGAGGTCTATTTTCTGCAGCGATGAACATTTCCCAGGCGACACGCAGATGCCCCGCTGGATCGTCCACCTCGACATGGACTGTTTTTTCGTGTCCGTGGAGCGCCTGCTCGACCCAACCCTGGTCGGCAAGCCGGTCGTCGTCGGCGGCGACCCTGACGGGCGCGGCGTCGTGGCCTCCGCATCGTACGAGGCGCGGCGCTTCGGCGTGCGCTCGGCGATGCCATCGCGGCGGGCGAAAGAGCTCTGCCCGGAGCTGATCTTCGCCCGCGGGCACCACCACCTCTACGGCGAGTACCACGACAAGGTGCGCGAGATCCTCGCCCGCCATGCGCCCGGGGTCGAGGCCGCGTCCATCGACGAGTTCTACCTGGATTTTTCCGGCTGCAACCTGCTCCACGGCGCGATCTTCCCGCTGCTGCGGCGCATTCGCGAGCAGATCGCCTCGGAGCTCGGGCTCCCGTCGTCGGCGGGCCTCGCGGCGAACAAGCTGCTGGCGAAGGTCGGCTCGCGCCTGGCCAAGCCCGCGGGCGTGATGTGGATCCCTCCCGGCGCGGAGGCCGAGATCCTCGCGCCGCTGCCGGTGCGCGCGCTCCCCGGGGTCGGGCCGGTCACCGGGGCGATGCTCGAGCGGCTCGGCGTGACCCGCATCGGGCACCTGGCCTCGATCCCGGACAGGGTCCTCGAAGCGGCGCTCGGCGCCTTCGGGCCGGAGCTGGCCCGCAAGGCGCGCGGCATCTCGGAGTCGCCGGTTGCCGAAGAAGGCGAACGCAAGAGCGTCGGCCACGAAACGACCTTCCAGGAGGACACCGCCGACCCCGTCGTCCTCGAGGCCACGATCTGCCGGCTCGTCGAAAAGGCCGCGCACCGGCTGCGCAAGGCCGGCATGAAGGCCGGGGGCGTCACCGTCAAGGTCCGCTATTCGGACTTCCGGACCGTCACGCGCAGCCGCGCGCTGCCGGCCGCATCGGACCGCGACGGCGAGCTGCTCACGCTCGCCCGCGAACTGATGTTCGGCGCGATCGGCCGCCGCGTGCGCGTGCGCCTGATCGGCGTGAGCCTCGAGCGCCTGCGCCT
>JANOHV010000161.1:0-11679 GCA_031406795.1 Candidatus Rokuibacteriota bacterium | reverse complement strand
TCCAGTGACGCACCTGCCGGCGGGACAGACCAGCGAGCAGCAGCGTGACGCCGATCGCCAGTACGACCGAGGCCAGCCGCAGCCGGGGGAACCTGGGCCACGCCGTCGCAAGTCCGGTGGCCAGCGCGAGGAACAGCCCCGTCAGGGCCCAGTAGGTATAGCGATCGGCCATCGCCTGGGCGCCGATCTGGACAATACCGATGACCGGAACGAGGCTGCCCAGGTACCAGAACCAGCCGACGGCCAGAGAGGGGCGGGCGCGGGCGCCGCGCACGACGAACATGGTCAAACCGGCCAAGAGCACCAGAGAGAGCGCGGCGTCGAGAGCAAAGGCGGGCGTCATGACCGGGTAGGGATAGAAGGGCGCAAGGTCGCTCGGCCAGAACATCTTCACCAGATAACCGCGGTACGCGCACAGAGCGTTGGCAAGCCGCTGCGCCAGCGGGAGGCGCTCGGCGAGCGCACCCCCGATCTCGTGAACGCGGTAGGTGATCGCTGCCGCTCCGAGCGTCAGCAGAACAAGAGCCGCCTTCTCCCGCCACAGCGCCACCGCCGGGAGGCAATCCCGCCACGACCGGTCGCGTCCCGGGGCCGTGCCGCCCGGGCGCCATCGTCCCAGCGCCCACCAGTCTAGGAGCAGCAGCAACAACGGCAGCGTTATCATCATCTGCTTGGCCAGCAGCGAGCACGCGAAGAGCAGCGGGACAAGCCACGCCCGGTGCGGCCCTCGACGCCGGAGCTGCCGGAGATAGGCGATCGTCGCGGTCAGCGCAAAGAACATCGAGAGCAGATCCTTGCGCTCCGCAGCCCAGGCGACGGACTCGACATGCAGCGGATGGACCGCAAAAAGCGCCGCAACGAATGCGCCACCCCAAAACATGCCGGTCAGGTCGCGCACCAGGAGAAACAGCAGGGAGGCGTTCGCCGCATGAAGCGCCAGGCTCATGGCGTGGTGACCGGCGGGTACCAGCCCGAACAGCTCCACATCGAGCAGGTGCGACAGCCACGTCAGCGGATGCCAGTTCGCCGAGTGAAAGGTCGTGAAGGCCCACGCGACACTCCGGGTCGTGAGCCCCTTTTGGACGGCGGGATTCTGAACAAGGTATTCGTTGTCGTCCAGCGCCACAAAGCCGTTCTGAAGCGACGGGGAGAAAGCGGCCCAGGTCAGGCACATGAGCAGCAGACACATCAGGAGGGAGCGACCGGTCCCCCGTCCTGCCGCAGACAGGGCACCGGGAGACCCAGCGCGCTTTCCGTCTCGTGCAGCCGGACGCATGCGCCCCCTGACTCCCCCAGGAATGTCCTTCTCCCCCTCGAGACGGCGCCCCCCCGGCAGTCCTTCCGGACCGCCCGGCGGGAGGATTTTCGGGGTACCGGCGACCAAAGTCAAGGGAGGCGGCGAAGCGTGCGGTCGGTCTCCAGGGCCAGGCGCATCTGCTCCGCGGCCTCCGCGTCACGGCCGAGGGCGGCGAGCGACTCCGCAGCGTTCACCCGCGCCCGTGCGTAGAGCGGATCGATCCGCAGCGCGGCATCGAAGTGCTTGAGCGCCCGCTCGGGCCGCCCCAGCCGAGCCAGCGCATAGCCGAGATTGTTGTGAATCGACGCGCTCTCCGGTTCCAGCTGCAGGTACCGCTCGTAGGCGCGGATCGCCCCTTCGGCGTCGCCGCGTTCGAAGAGCAGCGGCGCTATTTCGGCGAAGCTGGGCGGAAAGCGGGGATTGATCCGGATCGCCTCCCGCAGATGAGAGATCGCCTCGGCGGGGTTTCCCGCAATCCGCTGAGCCTTGCCCAGAAGATACTCCGCCATCACGTTGTCGGAGGTCACCGCCACCGCGCGCGCGAAGACGCTGACGCTGTCGTGCCAGAACAAGGTCTGCCTCCAGGTCAGCGCGCCAAGACCGGCGAGCAGCAGCAGCACCCCCGCTGACAGGACCTGCCTGGCGCGTCTGGTGGCGGCTCGCTCGCCGGCCTCCCAGGCGAGCATCAGAAAAATGCCGATCAGCGGGAGATACGTGTAACGGTCCGCCATCGACTGCCAGCCCACCTGGACGATGCCGCTCACCGGCAGCAGCGTCACGAGGTACCAGAGCCAGCCGACGACCAGCCAGGGACGCTCCTGCGCCGTGGCACGCGCGGCGAGGGACACGGCCAGCAGCGCGCCCAGCGAGATAAAGACGGCGACGAGAGAGAGTCCTGGCCCGGGGTGCGGATAGAGCAGCGACAGGTCGAAGGGCCACGCCATCTTGCCCAGGTAGCCGGCGTAGGAGACGATCGCGTTGAACACCCGAGGGACCAACGGGATGAGATCGAAGTTCTTCACGGCGCCCGACTGCCGTTGCACAAGAAAGACCGCGGCACCGGCCGCACCCGAGAGCGCAAGCAGCGGGATCTTTTCGACGATCAGGCGGCCCGGGGTGCGGCTGCCGGGGAACGGGGCGCCCTGGCGGCCCGGAGCGAATCTTCCCAGCGGCCACCAATCGAGAAGCAGGAGCACCACCGGCAGCGTGACCAGCATCTGCTTCGTCAGCAAGCCGAGGGCGAAGGACGCGACAACGGCGGCGTACCGTCCCGCACCGGGACGGCGGGCATAGCGCAGGTAGCTGCCCATCGTGAGCACCCAGAAGAGGCCGCTCAGCACATCCTTCCGCTCCGCGGCCCAGGCCACCGATTCGACGTGGAGCGGGTGCACCGCAAAGAGGGCGGCCACTGCGGCGCTGCGCCAGAGCCGGCCGGTCATGCCGGCGAGGACGAGGAAGAGCAAGGCGCCGCTGAGCGCGTGCAGCAGCAAGCTCGTGAGGTGGTGGGCCGCGGGGCTCATGCCGAACAGCGAGACGTCGAGCATGTGGGACAGCCACGTCAGCGGGTGCCAGTTATCCGAGGCGGCGCTGGTGAACGCCCAGACCAGACCCGCGGCCGTCACCCCCCCGGCCACGTGCTCATTGCGGGTGATGTACGCCGGGTCGTCGAAAAGGATGAAACCGTTGAGCCGCACGGGCAGAAACGCCGCCACGGCAATGAGGACCAGCGTCAGCGCGATCACGGCCCCCGCCGCTCGCGCACGGTGGCTCGTCGCGGCAGATTGCTCCGATCCCTCACGCACTGGGGTCCGGCGAGCCCTCATCGCGCGAATTGAATTACAGCGCCCATCGGTGAATTGTAGCAGTAGCACAGCGAACAATTAACCTCTTGAAAACCGGTGTGTTGCTTACGCACGGCTGGATTGGTTCAGATCAAGGATCACGTGGGACACTCATCCGCGCGTGACGCGCGGATTTGGGGCAGAGATTTGATTCTTGACATCACCCTGGTTCGTTCCTATGTTGACAAAATGGTGGGTTCTGTAGGCCGGCTCTCGTGATTCTTTCTTGAGCCCTTGAACACGGTTGACCACGGCGAGGGTCAACGCCGATCCCACGGCGAACTGCTGATCGCGGCCGTTCTCACGGCGTTCACGTTTCTGCTGTATCATTTTCTCTTGTCCGGCTTGCGGGAGAGCCTGGGGAATTTCTCCAAGTACCCGCTGGCCGCCGAACA
Organism: Candidatus Rokuibacteriota bacterium; assembly: GCA_031406795.1. Taxonomy (GTDB): domain Bacteria; phylum JAUVQV01; class JAUVQV01; order JAUVQV01; family DATDCY01; genus DATDCY01. Next base: position 8,146 of record JANOHV010000161.1, on the reverse strand, counting down.
ATTCGCCGCGGGAAAGCTCGGTGCCGAGCGCGCCCTTGATTTCAGCCCCCTCTACTTGCGTCTCTGCGTCTGGCTCAACACCCACGCCTCCGACCCCTTCCTTGCGCTCGTGCGAATCCAGTGCGCCTGCGTTGCGGTCGCGACCGGCGCGCTCTACCTGGCGCTGCGCCGGCACACGAGCGCACTCGCGGCTTTGTTCGGGGCGGCGGCGCTCGCCCTGTATCCGGGTCTCATCGCGCATGCCTACGTGTTCGAGCCGGAGGCGCTCATGGTCCTCTGGATCGCGCTTCTGCTGCTCTTCGCGGGAAACAGCGGCACGCCGTCCTTCGCCGCTGCCGGGGTCGCGCTCGCGCTGTGCGTTCTGACGAGGCCGGGATTCTGGCCGCTGCTCGCCGTTCTCCCCGCCGCCGTCGGGCTCGCCCCCGGCAGGAAAGACGCCCTCCGCGTCTCCGGCGCCTTCCTCGCCGCCTTCGCCTTCGTGTGGGCGGCGTTTACTCTCGCGCTCGCACCGGCCCCCCCCTCGATTTCGACGATGAACCCGGGGACGGTCTTCTACGACGGCAACAACCCGCTCTCCGAGGGGGTGAGGGCGGAATACCCGGAGCTCGTCGTCGCCCTGACGGACGATTTTCCCGAACAGAGCGACTACCAGCACGCCCTCTATCGCCTCGCGGCCGGCAGAAGTGAGGGACGGGAACTCACCAGAGGCGAGACGAATTCCTGGTGGGCCGCCAAAGCGCTGGCCTTCGCATCCGACAATCCTGGTATCTGGGCGGGGGCGGTGGTTCGCAAGGTGTTTTTCGCCTTTCACTCCCACCGCTGGCACGACCTGCGGGTGGCGTGGCTTGCCGACCGGATGATCACCGCGAGGCTGCCGACGCCGGTGCCGGCGGCGCCGGTGGCTGCGCTGGCCCTTGCCGGTCTCCTTCTCTGGCGAAACTGCTGGCGAACCGGCCTGATCGCTTATGCGGGCTTCGGCCTGCAGCTCTTCACCATGGCCGCCACCTACGCTTCAGAGCGGCAACGTCTCTCCCTCTGGCCCTTTCTCTGCTTCTTTGCCGCCATCGGCCTCCAGGGGATCCTGAGGCACCACGCCCGGCTGAAATGGTCGATGATCGTCGCCCTGCTGGTTGTCGCTCTGTCGCTGGGCAACGGTCTCACCCGGGACGACGAGGAGACGATGGCCGCGGCAAGCTCTCTCCCTGCAGCCGTCGAGCGCACACTCGAACTGCGCGATCAGGGCCGGCTCCCCGAGGCCGCCGAGGCTCATGCCGGGGCCCTGGCGCTGGCGCCCTGGGCATTTCACGGCGGCTCCCGGCCGGAACGCCTGCCCGTTCAGGGAACATGGCTCGCTGCCCGTGCCGAGGCGCTGGTGCGGCAGACCCGGCCGGACAGCCCGACCGCTCGCCTCGACCGCGCGTTGCTGTTGCTCGACGCCAAGCGCCTCGATGAGGCGGAAGCACTGTTGTCGGGACTGGAGGCCGGGGGCGCCCGCCTCCTGCGCAGGCGCCAGCGCGTGGCCGACCCCGTCTACTGGCTGGCCCTGATCGCCGCTCGCCGCGGGGACGAGACGGGCGCAGTCGGCTTGCTCCGGGACGCTCTCTCCCGGAGCCCCGGCGACCCGCAGGTGCTGGCCGCTCTGGCCGTTCTGACCGGCGAGGCGCCCTTCGCCGCCAGGATCGGCCGCTATTTCGACGCAGCGGACGCGGAGTACTATCTGGGACTCGCGGCGCTGGAATTCGGAAGAGGACCGGTTGCCGCGGCCAGGCTGCTGCAGGCATCGTCGCTGCTTCCCGAGGCCCGCGACCTGAAGATCGGCCTTGCCGCCGCGCTCTTCGATGCCGGCCGCTTCGAGGAAGCCGCGCAGGCCTACCTCGGCGCGATGAGCATACGCGCCGAGCCGCTGCTGTGGGAGGAGCACATCCTCGGCGGCCTCGGGCGTTGGGCCGACGGGACCCCGCCCGGTCACTTCGCCTGGTATCTTCACGGCAAGGCGTTGCGCCAGTTCGGACGCTTTCCCGAGGCCCGGGCCGCTCTCACGGCGGCGTACGCCGCATCCGGCAAGGACGTCATCGCCGCGGAATTGGCGGCCCTCGGCGCGGATCTCGCCGAGCCTTGACAATTCCCGACCATGTGAGAAGAATCCCTTGTGGAGACGACGGGGTGAGCGGCGCGAGCGTGCGAACGGGTCTCGCGGTGATCCTTGCTGCTGCCGCGCTGCTGGTCTTCGTTCCCGTCACCGGTCACGAGTTTCTTCCCTATGACGACCACGTCTACGTCACGGGCAACCGGCAGGCAGTGGACGGCGTCTCCGTCGGGAGCTTTCGCTGGTCGCTCACCGCCACCGACGGCGGCAACTGGCATCCGGTCACCTGGTGGTCGCACCAGCTGGACGCCCAGATCTGGGGCGGCTGGGCCGGCGGCCATCACCTGACGAGCGTCCTGCTCCACGTGGCCTCCGGAACCATCCTCTTCCTCACCCTCGCCGGCATGACCGGTGCGGTCTGGCCAAGTGCATTCACTGCCTTCCTTTTCCTGCTGCACCCCCTGCACGTGGAATCGGTGGCCTGGGTCGCCGAACGCAAGGACGTCCTCGCCGCCTTCTTCTGGATGGCGGCCATGGCGGCCTATCTCGCCTACGTCCGGCAACCCCGCCGCGGCAGGATGCTGGCCGTGGTCGCGCTTTTCGGGCTCGGCCTGATGTCCAAGCCGATGGTGGTCACCTTTCCCTTCGCCTGCCTGCTGCTCGACTACTGGCCGCTCGGGCGACTCCGCGGGCGGCGACTGCGGGACATGGCCTACCTGCTCCGGGAGAAACTCCCCCTGCTCGCGCTTGCGCTGGCGGCGGGGTACCTGACCCTGAAGACCCAGAGCGGCGCCTTCGCTTTCGAGGACTTCGACAGGGTCGCCGCGCCGTTCCGGAAGGCCATGCTCTCTGCGAGCCTCGTGAACGCCATCTCGTCCTATGTCGTCTATCTCGGCAAGACGATCTGGCCCGCCGGCCTGGCGGTCTTCTATCCGTATCCCGTGCACGCCCTGACGCTGGCGGACGCGGCAGCCGCGCTGGCCGTCGTAGGAGCCGTTTCGGCGGTGGTCGTGCGCCTGGCGCGACAGTGTCCGTATCTGGCAACGGGGTGGCTCTGGTACCTGGCGACCCTGCTGCCGGTGATCGGCCTTTTGCAAGTCGGCTCCCAAGCGCGCGCGGATCGGTACACCTATCTGCCGCTGATCGGCATCTTCCTCGCGGCGGCGTGGGGGGCGCGGGACGTGGTTCGGCTCTTCCCGAGGCTCCGGCCGGTCATCGGGTGTGCGGCTGCGTTCGTGGTCGTGGCCGCCCCCCTGGCGACGTCCCGTCAGCTCGCCCACTGGCGCAGCGGCACATCGCTCTTCGAGCACACGCTCGCGGTGACAGCCGACAATTACCTTGCGCACCAGATCCTGGGGGACATCCTGAGGCTCCGAGGTGATTTCGCGAAGGCCGAGGCGCATTACGGCCGCGTGCTCGCGCTTCGCCCCCGTTACCCCGGCGCGCGCAACAGCCTCGGGCTCGCGCTCTCGGGGCAGGGACGTCTGGAGCAGGCCCTGCTGGAATACCGCGCCGCGGCGCGCCAGGAGCCGGGGAACCCTCAGCCCCTGAACAATCTCGGCGTCGATCTCACGGCGCTCGGGCGGTACGCGGAAGCCGAGACGTACCTGAGGCGCGCCCTGGAGATCGCCCCCGCAATGGCGGAAATCCATGCGAACTTCGGGGACGTGCTGGCTCTCCAGGGGAGGATCCCGGAGGCTGCCGGTGCGTATCGCAGGGCGCTCGAACTCAAGCCCGGCCTCCAGCAGGCGCGTGAGCGGCTGGAGCGATTGCCCGGCCCTATCATGCTTGAGCCATAACACTACAGCAGACCTTCCCGCCATTCCCGAGGTACTAATCGGGAATCCAGGGCATTTTCACGGTTCCTGGATTCCCGCATTCGCGGGAATGACCGAGTAAAGCCAAAATCACCTGCTGCAGTGATAACAGATCGGCAACCTTCCAGATGTCAGCGGCGACGCCTCAGCAACACGAAGGGGGGGAGAGCCAGCGCGAAGAGGATGGCGCCTGCCCAGAATACGGGAGCGGCGGGGTCTCGCCGGTACTGCACCCCGAGAAATTGATTGCCGAACTCGTCGGCGCCCCACGAGGTCAGAAAGAGCGTGGTTCCCTTGTGCGAGAGCGCCCCGTTGACTTCAAGCCACCCCTCTCCAACCACCTGCTCTCCCTCGCTCATTTCAACCCGGCCCCGAACGTCCTTGACGTCACGGCGCCAGGCAACCGCCGCGAGCAGGAAAGCCCCGGCAGTCATCGGATCTCCCCCCGCGACCAACGGCAGGGTCACCGGTGCTTCCCCTTCCTGCGTGCGCAGGAGCAGCACCGCGGCAGTTGAATCGGGCCGCACCTCCCGCACTGACAGCGTGAGCCGTCCGCCGGGCAGAGAGACGCTTCGCCCCTCGACAACTTCGAGAAGTGCAATCTTTTCGCCGGTTGCCGCGTCGCGCACCCCGACCTTTATCCGGAGCGGGTAGAAGGTTTCACGCTTCTCCTTCAGCAGAACCGAAAACCCGAGAGGGAGGTCGCTGTCGGTGCCCTCGACATACATGGTGGTCGCAGCAGTTCCCGGAAAAAGATAGCCCGTGCCCACGACTCCCCAAAGCCCCTTGCCGACCCCGCCGAAAACGATCACGACCAGGGAAAAATGGACCGCGGCATCCAGCGCGGCTATCGCGCCGCGCTTTGCCGCAGGGTTGCGCACCAGGCGGCGATACCGATGCCAGGAACACAAAGTGACATTCGCCACCAGCAGTCCGACAAGGAGCAGAAAAAGCGGGCTGTGCCACGGGTCGGCGAGGCCGAGGAACCGTCCAGCGGCACGGACCACGGGAGCGGTTTTCTCCAGGCGCGGCCCGGCAATCGTCGCCGCAGCCGAGAGCGCGGCCACCGTGAAAAGCAACAGGAGGGTCAGACGAATCGAACGAAGCGCCTCAACAACTCCCCGGTTCGAGACGGCCCCGCCGTCTTCGCCACGCTTCATCCGCACCCTCTCATTCCCGGCTGGCATGATACCGCACCGGCGCTTCGGGGAGATCCTCGATTGACTCGCGTCAACTGCAATTCGACGTCAAAAAAAGACGGGCCGGCAGGTTGACAACCAGCCGGCCCGCGACACCCGTGACCAGGGAATCAGCAGGGATGGACGCTGGACCCCTTCACCACCATCGGCTTCGTGTACTTGACTTTCTTCATGTCCGCCCCCTTTCGATGATATTCACGTCGCTTCGAACGTCTTGTGCCGTGCCGCGTGCCCTAGAAGAACTTGAAATCCGTGACCGCGAGTGCCATCTCGTTCACCTGAGCGAGCTCCTCCGGTGTCGGGACCGTGGAGCGTACGGTGATCTCGATGGAGACGCGGCCCGGCGTCCTGCCGGCGGTGTACTGCGTCTCGTCCTCGCCGCTGCGATCCGTCAGGCCCTTTTCGTCGCGAATGCTGCCGCTCCCCTCCACGATGGCGTACTCGACTTCGACGCCGTCGTTCGGGTTGTCGTTGATGTCGGTCACCGTAACCGTCAGGGCGGCCCGGCTGCGCCCGTCCGCCGGGAGCTTCTTCGGTTCGAGCTTGATCGCGATCTTGGCTGGCGCGTCGCTGCGCAGCTCGATCTGGACGGACCCGCTGATGCCGGCGGTGGTGTCGGTCGCCGTGATCAGCACCATGCCGATCTTCTTGCCGGCCGTGTACACCGCGCGGGCCTCACCGTTTTTGTCAGTCGTGCCCTCGACGACCCGGACGGAGCCGGTGCCGGACGCGACGCTGAAGGCGACCGTGTGCCCCGGGACTGCCTCCCCGCCGAGCGTCACGCGAGCGCTGATCCGGGCGGTGCTCTTCCCGTCGGCGGTCAGCCACTCGTCGCTCGAGGTCACGGTGATCTCGTACCCCTGGGCCATCGCGGCATTCTCGATGACCGGCTCGAGTTCGAGCTGGGCCGTCGCCGTGATGTAGGTCTTCACCCACCCGGACCCGGTGTTGTTGGTGAGCATGTCGCGCGCGACGATGACCGCGGTCTTCGCCGCGAAGCCCGCGACGTAGGTCGCGGTCACCTTGCCGAAAATGTCGGTCTTGCCGAAGCGCTCTTCCGTAACCGTGGCGCCAACCTGATCCGCGAAGGCGCCACCCCCGACCACGCCGGTGTACTGAGACGTGGTGAAGAGCAGGAATTTCACTTCGTGATCGGTAACGGCATTTCCGTTGACGTCGGTGACGGTGACCGTGACCTGGGCAGCCGACTTCTCATCCGCCTTGAGCTCGCTGGGGTCGGTGGCAACGGCAAGCGTGACCGAAGGGTCGAGGGCAAACGTGCCCGAGGCGAGCAGCGAAGCGGCATTCGTTCCAACGGCAAGACGACCGATCGCGATGGCGCGCGGATAGCGGTCCTTCCACCCGACCCGGTATGAGCCCGTGTAGACGCCGGGCTCGGATTCGGTCAGCGGCTGATTGGCGATCGGCGCGATCACCGGCAGCCTGGTCCCGTCGCGCATCAGCGCGACAACCGCAATGTAGGAGGGCTTGTCGACCTCGGGGGCCTCGAAAATGTACCGCTGCTCCCTGACCTCGAGCTTGGCGACCGGCTCCATCCCCGGGGCGGCATAATCGAACGGAGCCTGTGCTACGTAGACCTCGTACGCCTCGACGTCGCGCAGATTGACTTCGCCCTCCTCAAAGAACGCCTTCTCCTCGAGATAGACGCCCCATCCCCTCCAGTCGACGTCGATCTTGGAGCCGACATCGGGGTAGTGCACGAGATCGAAGGTGCCGGCGGCACCGGGTGTGCCGTGGAGTACAACGTTGACCGTATTCCCAGCGACGAGCTTCCCTGAAAACCCGGCAACGGTCGCGGCATCGTGGTTGACGCCGTAAACGTTCAGACCCTTCGGGACGATGGTCTGGGCGAACTCGGAGGTTACGAGCTTCTTGTCATGAAGCTGCACATTGCTCACGAGTGACCTGGTCTGCGACCAGGCGCCCCCGGGAATCTTTCGCGATATGTCTGCCCCGACAATGAATTTCCTGGCAGTCTTCAACTTCTCAATCAACTTGGGCCCGTTGCTCGGTTTTCCTGCGAGACTCTTCCCGTCAACGTAGAGATCAATGCCGTTAGCGTCCCAGGTCATGACGACGTGGACGGTTGTCCCCTTGCCGATATTCCTGTTGACGACCGCCCATGGCTTCGGGGCATTGTTGCCGAATTCATCCTTCTCCGGTGTCAGCCAATAGGAGAACCCGGGAGTCATCGGTCGGAGAAGAATCTCTTCGGTCAGACGCTCCCAATCGATGTAGAGGGCGAAAGCTCTTTCGCCGCCCTCGTCTGCGAATGAAACGAGCGCCTCCGCCTGGCTGACTTCAGCACGGGTAAGATCGAACTCGATCGTTCCGGCCGATGGGCTGAAGGCCACATCCTTGAGATCGTACTCGATGTACGATCCCTTGGTGAGGTTGTGGCCCCCGGGTCCCTGATACGCAAATCCCTTGTCATGGGGAACAATCTCCCCGCCCTTCATGCCCGGGACCTGGGTGCTGAAATCCTCCTGCAGAATCGGCTTCGCCGACCCGACACCCGCGGTACCGAGCAGGAAGACGCCGGCAGCCGCCACCTGCCTGAACCATTTCATCCCGCTCATGTTCATCTCCTCCCGCCCTGTAATACCGCTCGTGCTACCACGGGGTTACGTTGTTCCAGCCAGCGCCCGTTCCGGCGCTGTCCCCGACATCGGCGGGGTCTTCACCGCCCAAGCGGTGACAGTTCTGGGCGCTCGTCCAGTTGGAAATACTCCTGTTCAGGTTGTTCCCGGTTGCCGCGCTCAGCTGGTACGTGTTGTCCCAGGTGTTCTTCTTCGTGTCGAGGCAGTTGGTCTTCATCAGACGGGGCAACCGCGAGGCGTGCGGAACGTGGCACTTTGAGCAGGGGAATTGGTGGTAGTTGTTCTGCAGCGTAACGCCGGTTTCGTCGACACCCCACTGGTCGGTGCCGGTCGGATTGCCCTCGTTGGTATTCGTTGACGGAGTGTAAACATAGAAGCTCGCACTCTCCCGGAATCCAAAATTGCCGTTGTTGCCCGGCTCGG
>JANOHV010000145.1:0-52949 GCA_031406795.1 Candidatus Rokuibacteriota bacterium | reverse complement strand
GCGCGCCGTCTCGGTCAGGAAGATGTCCTGGACGACGAGAAAATCGAGCTTTTCGAGCGCGTGCTGCAGGTGCCCGATGTCCGGGTCGGAGACGAGCGGGTTCTCGCCCATCACGTAGAGCGCCTTCACGCTGCCCGCGAGTGCGCCGTCGACGATTTCGCCGAGCGTGCGCCCCGGCTCCGGCGGCAGCGCGACCCCCCAGGCTTTCTCGAACTTGGCGCGCGCCGCAGGGTCCGCGACCTTCTGGTACGCCGTATAGTAGTTCGGCAACCCGCCCATGTCGCAGGCCCCCTGGACGTTGTTCTGCCCCCGCAGCGGGTTGACGCCCGCGCCGCGCTTGCCGATGTTGCCGGTGAGCATTGCCAGGTTCGCGAGAGAGAGCACGTTGTCGGTGCCCGTCGTGTGCTGCGTGATCCCCATCGTGTAGCAGATCGCCGCTGGCCCGCCGCCGGCGTAGAGTCTTGCGGCCGCGCGGATGTCCTCGGCCGGAACGCCGGTAATCTGCTCGACGCGCTCCGGCGGGTACCCCGGCAGCACCTCCTCGAGAGCCGCGAAGCCCTCGGTCCGCGCCGCAATGAAGTCGCGGTCCGCGAGTCCCTCGGCGAGGATCACGTTCATGATGCCGTTGATCAGCGCGACGTTCGTGCCGGGCTTCAGCGGCAGCCAGAGCGAAGCGATATCCACGAGCGGGATGCGCCGCGGGTCCGCGACGATGAGTTTCGCGCCGCGCTCTCGCACCGCCTTCTTGATCTGGAAGCCGATGATCGGGTGGGCAATGGTCGTGTTCGAGCCGATCACGAGGATCGCCTTGGCGTCGAGCAGGTCGTCGACGGTGTTCGTCATCGCCCCGCTGCCGAATGCGGTGGCCAGACCGGCCACCGTGGAGCTGTGTCAGAGTCGGGCGCAGTGGTCGACGTTGTTCGTGCCGACCCCCGCGCGGAAGAATTTCTGAAAGACGTAGTTGTCCTCGTTCGTGCAGCGCGCCGAGCTCAGCCCGGCGAGCGCGTCCGGACCGTACGCGGCGCGGACCTCCTTGAATCGGGCGGCGACGAAGGCGATCGCCTCGTCCCAGCTCGCGGGCACCAGCTCGCCCTCGCGGCGCACGAGCGGCGTCGTCAGCCGGTCGGGGTGGCTGATGAACGTGTAGCCGAAGCGACCCTTGCCGCACAAGTTGCCCCGGTTGACGCTGTCGTCGCCCGTCTGCGCGGTGACGCGGAAAACCTTGCCCGAGCGGTCAGTGTTGAGCTCGAGCTGGCAGCCGACGCCGCAGTAGCCGCAGGTGGTGGTCGTGAGTTTCGGCGGCCAGAGATACTCGCGCGCGAACGGCGGGCGGTTCTCGACGAGCGCCGCGGTCGGGCAGGTCGAAATGCACTGCCCGCAGGCCTCACAGCGGGTCTCGCGCAGCGAGCCGCCGCCGCGCGGCACGATCTCGTTCTGTTTCTTGCGGTGCTCGAACGCATAGGCGCCCACGACGTCGGCGCAGATGCGCTCGCACTTCAGGCACTGGATGCACTTGTTCAGGTCGCGCAGCACGATCGGGTGGCTGGCGTCCGGGCGGTAGCGGCGCATCGCGGCGTGGTTCGCGCCCGGGCTGGCGCCGTGGGCGACTGCAGCGGTGCGCAGATCGCAGTCGTTCTGCTTGATGCACCCGCACTCGAGGCAGCGCCGGGCCTCGCTCAGCGCCGCCTCGGCGCCGTAGCCCAGCTCGACCTCGGTGAAGTTCTCCCGCCCGAGGCGGGCGCCGACCGGCTCGAGCACCGGCATCGGCCGGCGCGGCCGCTCTTCGCCGACCGCAAGATCGGCCTTCGTGACCCCGCCCTTGACGGCGCTGAAGGGTTTCGCCGGCCCGAGATCGATCGGCTCCCCGCGCAGCTGCTGGCAGATCGCCTGCGCCGCGAGTCGCCCCCCGGCGACGGCACGGATCGCGGCGTCCGGTCCGGTCGCCGCGTCGCCGGCGGCGAAGACACCCGGCACCGCGGTCTGCATGGTCGCCAGGTCGGCCCCGGTGTACTTGCCCTTCATCACGGCCTCGGCGCCGGTGCCGTCGATGGCCTGGCCGATCGCCGCGAAAAGGTTGTCGACCTCGATGATGAACTCACTGCCCTTCTGCGGCTCGGGCTTGCGCCGTCCCGAGGCATCGGGCTCGCCAAGCGCCATCCGGATGCATTCGACGCCCTCGAGCCGCTCCGTGCCGACGAGGCGCACGGGGTTCGCAAGCAGCACCAGCTCAACGCCCTCGTGCTCGGCCTCCTCGATCTCGACGTGGTGCGCGGGCATCTCGGCCCGGCCGCGCCGGTAGATCAGGAAGACCTTCTCGGCACCGAGGCGCAGCGCGCTGCGCGCCGCGTCGATCGCGACGTTGCCGCCGCCGACCACGGCGACCCGCTTGCCGAGTTCGATCTTCTCGCCGAGGCCGATGTTGCGCAGCAGGTCCACGCCGCTCATCACGCCGGGAAGCTCCGGCAGCCCGAGTCCGGTGCCGGCCTGGGCGCCCAGCCCGAGGAACACGGCGTCGTAGTCGGCGCGCAGCTGCTCGAGCGTGAAGTCTCGCCCGAGACGCTGGTTGGTGCGCAGCTCGACGCCGAGGCGCAGCACCTCGCCGAACTCGTCGTCGAGGATGTCCTTCGGCAGCCGGTAGGCCGGGATGCCGTAGCGAAGCATGCCGCCGGCTTTCGGCAGCGCCTCGAAGATGACGACGGCATGACCCTCGAGCGCCAGATACCAGGCGGCGGAGAACCCCGCCGGTCCGCCACCGACGATCGCCACACGTTTGCCGCTCGGCGGTTTGACCTCCGGGCGGTAGCGCTCGGCCGAGGTCTTGTCGCAATCGGCCGCAAAGCGCTTGAGGAAACAGATGCCGATCCGCTCCTCGACGAGGTTGCGGCGGCAGGCATCCTCACAGGGTCGGGTGCAGACCCGCCCGATGATCCCCGGGAACGGGTTGGTCTGCTTGATCAGCTCGACCGCATCCCGGTAGCGACCCTGGGCGATCAGCCCGATGTAGCCCTGGGCGTCGGTGGTCGCGGGGCAGGCGAGCGTGCAGGGGGCGATGCAGTCGGCCCAGTGGTCGGCGAAGTACTCCTCGAGGCGCTTCTTCCGCAGCGCGGCGAGCGCGAGGGTCGCGGTGCGGACAACCTGGCCCGGGGCCGCCGGCGTCTCGCACGCCCGAACCGGCTCTGCCGCGCCGTCGAGTTCGACGACGCAGAGCCCGCACCGGGCGCCCGGCTTGAGCCGCGAATCGTGGCAAAGACGGGGGACGTCGATGCCGACGGATAGCGCGGCATCGAGCAGCGACCGGCCCTCCGGCGCTGCGACGGCTCTGCCGTCTATCGTAAGCTGCACAAGGCTGATCCCGGTGTGTGTCGCGGCGTTTGTCATGCTCACCCAGTCGTGTTGAGGTTCTGACCCTGGCCAGACGTCGGCAGCGGCGGGGCCGCCCCGCGAGGGGGAACCCCGCCGCGCCCGTCGACCGCGCTAGGCCGCAGGGGGCGGATCGATCAGTCCGTCGAGATACGACGCGGCGTAGAGAATCTCGTTCTTGAGCAACTCGACCGTCCGGACCGTCGCCATGAACTCCTTGTTCGTCGAGTCGGCGATCGCCGCGGTCAGGCCGGCCGAGGCCAGCAGCGTGAAGAACGTCGAGCCGATGCGCGCATGCAGATGCTTCGGCGTGCCGTTGTAGACGTTCGAGAGGCCGACGACCGTCTTCATCGGCTCACCGTCGTTGAGCTCCTGGAAGAGCCGCACCGCATTGATGCACTCCATGACGTCCTGCTGGGCCACGCCGATCGGCAGCACGAGCGGGTCGAGGTAGATGCGATCCAGCGCGACCCCGTGCTCCATCGCCTTGCCCATGATCATCGCCGCGTTCACCATCCGCTCGTCGCAGTCGCGCGGGATGCCGGCCAGCGTCATCGCCAGCGCGATGATGTCGGCGTCGTACTTCGCCGCGAGCGGCATCATCTTGTCGAGGACGCCCTCGTCGGCGTTCGTGGAGTTGATCATCGGCTTGTGCTTGGTGACGACGGCCAGCCCGGCCTCCATCGCCTCGAGGTTCTTCGTGTCGAGCGAGAGCTGGATCGTGGAGTCGGTGACCTCCTCGACCGTCTTGACGAGCCACTGCATCATCCCGGGGCCGTCCTTCGTGGCCGGCCCGAGGTTCAAATCCAGCGCCCGGGCGCCGCCCTGGATCTGCGCGAGCGCCATCTCGTGGATCGGCTTGGCCTCGCGGTTGCGCATGGCCGGGCCGATCGTCTTGGACATGATGTTGATCTTTTCCGCGATAATCAGCATTTTCTTCTTCCCTTCCTTCAGGTTGTGGGCGCGTCCGCGGACGACCCGATCTCTTGTTTAAGGCGCTCCTTGATCACGGCGATCTCGGCGACGAATGCCGGATCCACGTCGAACGGCGAGCGTCCATCCAGATCCGCCCGGCGGATCGACTCGCGCTCGCTGATCATGCCGATCACCGGCAGATCCGGCAGGTAGCCACGCAGCTGGTCCTCCTCCGCGCGGTCGTGCACCTTGTTGAGCACCAGGAAGACCCGCAGCAGCTTCAGGTCGGCCGCCAGCTTCTGGATCTGGCGGGCCGTCTGGACGCTGCGCTGCCCCGGCTCGACAACCACCAGCATCGCGTCGACCGACGCGGCGGTGCCCCGGCCGAGGTGCTCGATGCCGGCCTCCATGTCCATGATGACCACCTCGTCGCGCCGCACGATGACGTGCTTCATCAGCGCCTTGAGCACGGTCGACTCCGGGCAGATGCACCCCGAGCCGCCTTTCTCGACGGTGCCGAGCACGAGGTGCTTGACTCCGTTGACCTTGACGCTGAACTCGTCGGGCAAATCGTCAACCCGCGGGTTGAGCTTGAAGATCCCGCCGATCGTCCCCGCCTTGGAGCCGGTCCGCTCGGCTATCAGGTCGCTCATTTTCGCGATGGGCACGATGCCTGCCGCGGCGACCGGGTCGACTCCGAGCGCGGCCGCCAGATTGGCGTCCGGGTCGGCATCGATGGTGATGACCGGATAGCCCTCCTGTGCGAACAGCCGGGCCAGCCCCGCCGCGACGGTGGTCTTGCCGACCCCGCCCTTGCCGGTGACCGCTATTTTCATGCTATTTCAGCGCCTTGAGGAACGCCGGCAGCTCGGAGGCCTCGCGCGGCCCGACGACCACCTTCCAGCCGGCCAGCTCCTCCTCGAGCTCGCCGCTGAGCTGCGCGACGTAGCCGGGGATGATGACGGTGCGGTGCTTGACCTTGGACGCCAGATCGCTCTTGGTGACGAAGGCCGCAATCCGGTCCGGCACAAACTTGCCGGCGGCCCAGGCGGTCAGCGTCGAGAGCCCGTCGGTGTCGACGATCCCGAGCCAGGCCGGCACCTTGCTGCCCTCGATCTCGGAGGAGACGATGAAGTAGGTCAGCGAGAAGTTCGTCGTGATCAGCACGGGGGAGTTTTCGTCCGCGCCGTTGATCGGGTAGAACCCCTGCTCGACCTGCATCGGCCGCTGCGGGTCGGTGTAGATGTTCTGGCGCAGCACGTAGAGTGCGTAGGCCTTCTCGGGCGAGAGGTCGCGCAGCACGACGATTCCGCCGTACTTGATGGTGTAGATCGCCGCGTGAATCGTCTCCATCATGTCGTCGGTCGTCTCTTCGGCCGGGAAGGTGATGATCGGATAGCCGAACGGCCGCAGCTTCTTCTTCAGGGCGGCGCGGCGGATGTAGACCAGGTTCTGGTGCGTCTCCTTGAGCGTGCGCGAACCCGGGTCGAGCACCAGGTCCTTGACCCCCATCCCGTCGAGTTTCGCCGTCAGCTCGCCCAGTTCGTCGAGCGAAACGGCCTTGACCGCGAGCGGCGCGCCGAGCTTCTTGGCGAGGGCGGCCATCGCGTCGAGGTTGGCCTTGGTCGCCGCGTAGAGCAGCGGCCGCTTCAGCGCGGTGACCGCGAGCGCCGCCTCGATCGCGGCGGGCTCGGCCATCAGCACCAGCGGGTACTCGATCGCGCCGGCCACCGCGGCGACGCAGGCGGTGAACTTCGCGGCGTCGCCCGAGGCGTTCTTGACCGCGACGAGGTTCGAGCGCAGCTTCTGCGCGACGCGCTCGTAGGTCGCCGCCTTGAGCGCCGCCAGCTTCCCGGCGACGGCCGCGGCGTCCTCGGTGTCCTCGATCAGCAGCGCGTAGCCCGCCGGGTTGAAGAAGGTCTTCTCGTGCCGGTGCATGACGAGTTCCTCGCCGATCTTCAGCGCGAACTCGCCCTCGCCGATGACGACGCCGCGGATCGGCGGCGCCGAGGCTTCAGCGAGCAGCTCCTTCGCCGCCTCGCTGACGAAGGGACACTGGTCGAGCGATGCGCCGCCGGCGGCGAGCTTCATCGCGAAGGCCAGGCAGGTGGGTACCCCGCACTGACCGCAGTTGGTCTTCGGCATATGCTTGAAGATGGCCATGCCTGTGAGCGCCATGACGTCAATTACCTCCGTAAGGGTTGCACGGGTTCGTTCCGCATCTTCATCCCGCCCCGGTCGTCCCGATCGGGCCGGCAGACCTTGGGCCGACTAGGCCCCGAGCTCCGCGATCGTCTTTCTGATCAGCTTCACCGCCTCGGGGTGCCGCATGATCAGGATGTCCGCGCCGGCCATCATGACGGCGGTTGCCGTGAGTGTCTCCCAGATGATCCCGCGCTTGCGGCCATCGCCCCACTGCGGCGCGTCCGCCTGGCTGATCTTCGCCTCCTTGGCCCGCCAGACCTCCTTGCCGAGGTTGGCGATCGTGGGCGACTGGAGCATCGCGTCGTTCTGCTTGAGCGCCGCGAGCTTGATCCGCTCGTGGATCGAAAAGCAGTACTCCAGGCCGTAGCCCAGTGCCCCGGTCGAGGGGTCGATGAGCAGGGCGTCCAGCGGGACGCCGAGGTTCGTCAGCAGGATGTTCAGCTGCTTGGCCATGTTGACGTCGATCGGGGTCTCCCCCGAGACTTTCGCGCCGAAGCCCATGGCCGCCGCGCCGATCGACTTGTAGTTCTCCTCGACCGCGAGCCCGATGATGACGTTCTTGCCCTGCGTCGCCTCGGCGACGGCCTTGAGCAGCTCGGCGTCCTTGTCGCTGTTGCCCGAACCGTAGACCATCAGCGGCACGCTGATCGCCTCCGCGACCGCCTTGACGGTGGCGACCGCGTCGGCGACGCTCCGGTTGGCGCCATTGGGGTCGGTGCCCGCGAGCTGCAGGCAGATCAGGTCGGCGCCGAATTCGCCCTCGCACTTCTTCGCCCAGGCGACCGGGTCGCCCCAGACATCGCCGATCGCGCGCTTGAGTTCATCCGCCCAGTCGGCGGGCGTCGTGTCGTACACCTCCATCGCGATCTTCGGACCGTTCGGCAGCGTGCCCTCGAATGAATGGAACGCCAGCGCGTTCTGGCCGCCCACGGTGACCGTCTTCTTCGTGCCGAGCGTCAACTCCCGGATCTTGGCGGTCGACGTCTCAACGGGTGCCTGAAAAGCCATGGTCTCTCCTTTGTCTTGCGGGCTCTGCCCGCACTAGGCCAGGGGCGGCAACCCGGCGCGGCGCCGGGCAGAATTTACCGTGTTGTGCATCAGCATCGCGATCGTCATCGGCCCGACCCCGCCGGGCACCGGCGTGATCTGGGAGGCCTTCTGCGCGACGCCCTCGTAGTCGACGTCCCCGCAGAGCTTGCCGTCGGCGAGCCGGTTGACGCCGACGTCGATCACGACGACGCCCGGCTTGACCATGTCCGCGGTGATCATCTTCGGCCGGCCGATCGCGACGACCAGCACGTCGGCGCGGCGACAGACCTCACCGAGGTCCCGCGTCTTCGAGTGGCAGACCGTGACCGTCGCGTGCTCCTGCAGCAGCAGCAGCGCCACCGGCTTGCCGACGATGTTGCTGCGGCCGACCACGACCACCTCGGCCCCGGCGAGCTTGACGCCCGAGCGCTTGAGCAGGTGGATCACCCCGTAGGGCGTGCACGGCTTGAAGCCCTCGGTGCCGATCACGAGGCGGCCGACGTTGACCGGATGGAACCCGTCGACGTCCTTGTCGGGTTGGATGGCGGCGATGACCTTGTTCTCGTCGATCTGCTTGGGCAGCGGCAGCTGCACCAGGATGCCGTCGATCTCCGCATCGGCATTGAGCTTCGCCACCAAGGCGAGCAGCTCCTGCTCGGAGGCCTCTCCCGGCAACACATATTTCTTGGAGACCAGCCCCAGTTCCGCACAGCCCTTTTCCTTCGCGCCGACGTAGACCTTGGAAGCCGGGTTGTCGCCCACCAGGACAACCGCCAGCCCCGGGGTGACCCCCTTCTGCTGCTTGAGCTTCGCGACCTCTCCGGTCAACTCGCCCCGGATCTGGGCCGAAATCGCCTTCCCGTCAATAATCGTTGCCGCCATCTCTATTCCTCCCCTTTCGTTCATTGGCCTTCGAGAACAGCCATGTGCTGTATTCCACCCCAAGAACTGCTGCTCCTTCAACTCCCGTTCAGGCTACGGGGTCCTGTCGTCCAGGGAACTTCCGAGTCACACAAGGATTTTCGACATTATGCCATCGACCGCGCGGACCGCCGGCGCGTCGTCGGGCAGCCGGAAGGCCGGCAGGTGCCCCATGGCCTGCTCGACCACCGCCTCGTCCAGCGGCACGGTGCCGAGCACCTCGAGCCCGTGCCCCCGGGCTTCCGCGACGAGCCGCTCGGCGATACCCGCTCCGCAGACCCGGTTGATGATCAGCCCCGTCCGCGCGACCTCGATCTCGATCTCCCGCGCGAGATCCCGGATGCGCGCCGCCGTCATGATGCCGACCGGACTCGGTTCGGAGACGAGCAGCAACAGGTCGATCTTCGCCGTCGTGCGCCGGGAGAGGTGCTCCATGCCGGCCTCGTTGTCGATGACGACCACCGGGTAGTTGCCGGCCAGCACCTCGAGGTGGCGGCGCAGCATGTTGTTGGCCGCGCAGTAGCACCCCGGCCCCTCCGGGCGCCCCATCACGAGCAGATCGAACCCCTCGCTCTCGATCAGGCTGGCCTGCATCAGGATCTCCAGGTAGGCGTCCTTGGTCATGCCCGCCGGCACCTGGTTCGCGTTGATCTTCCGCTTCATTTCCTCGCGCGAACCGCCGATCGTGGACGCGACCGCGACACCCAGCTGGTCGTTGAGGTTGAAGTTCGAATCGGCGTCCACGGCAAACACGGGCGTCTTGCCCGCGCGCACAAAGTGCCGGATGACCAGGCTCGAAATCGTCGTCTTGCCGGTACCGCCCTTGCCGGCGACCGCAATCGTGTAGCTCAAACCGCGCCCCTCCCCGTCACTGCGATCGCCTAGTATCCGTCAACCGGCACCAGGATTCAACGTGCTTCGGACCCGCCGTCCCCGCTCCGCAGGCTCCCCCTGCCGACGCGCCGCAGGACCGACGGGAACAGATGCTGATCGGTGTGCGGCAGGAAGAGCGCCGACACGTAGTTGTCCATGAAGCCGGGATTGGTGCTCAGCTCCAGATAGGTCATGTTCCGGGCGATCTCGCCCGCGGACTCCCGGGCGGCCTGCGAAAGCAGCACCAGGTGCGCCCCCAGCAGCGAGCCGTTGCCGACGTATTTCACCTTCTCTTCGGCAATCTCGGGCAGCAGGCCGATCGTGATCGCCTGGTCCAGCTCGAGGTAGCGCCCGAAGCCGCCGGCGATGTAGACCTGCTCGATCGCGTCGACGGTCATCTCCATCTGTTCGAGCAGCGTCGCGATACCGGCGTAGATCGCGCCCTTGGTGCGGATCAGGTTGTCCAGGTCGGCCTCGGTGATGGCGATGTCCGCGCCGATGGCGGACTCGGCAGCCCGGACCAGCACGTACTCCGCCATCCCGTCGGCGACCCGGATGCGCGGGTGACCGAGGTCGACATTGAACTTGCCCTTCTCGTTGATGACGCCGGTGAGAAACAGCTCGGCCACCGCGTCGATCAGGCCGGAGCCGCAGATCCCCTTCGGCCGCTGCTGGCCGATGGTGACGATCATCGGCTCGAGCGTGTCGGGGTTGATGCGCACCGTCTCGATGGCCCCCGTCACCGCCCGCATGCCGTGCTTGACCGACCCGCCTTCGAACGCCGGGCCGGCGGAGCAGGCGCACGAGAGCAGCCACTCGGCATTACCGAGGGCCATCTCGCCGTTGGTCCCGATGTCGATGAACAGCGTGAGCTTTTCGCTGCGGAAGACGCCGGAGGCCAGCAGCCCGGCCGTGATGTCGCCGCCGACATAGCTGGCGCGGCCCGGCACGCAGTAGACGCGCGCGCCGCGGGCGATGCGCAGGCCGAGCGTCGCGGCCTCGACGGTGGGGATGAAGTTCATCGTCGGGATGTAGGGCTCCATGCGAATGTGGCGCGGGTCGATCCCGTAGAAGAGATGGACCATCGTCGTATTGCCCGCGGCGACCAGGTAGACGATGTCGTCGCGCTCGACGCCGGTCTTTTCAACCAGCCGGTCGACCAGGGTGTTGATCGTGCCGACGACCAGCCCCTGCAGCCGGGTCAGTCCGTCCTTCTTCATCGAGTAGACGATGCGCGAGATCACGTCGTCCCCGCAGCTGATCTGGGCGTTGTACTCGGATTCCCGCCCCAGTGACGCGCGGGTTCCCAAGTCGACCAGCTCGGCAACCACGCTGGTGGTCCCGATGTCCACCGCCAGGCCGAAGTGGCGTGCGGAGCGATCGCCGGGGTCGACGCCGATCAGGCGCGGGCACTCCCCCTCGCCGGCCCGGGTGAGCGTGGCGGTGACTTTCCACTCCCCGGCTCGCAGGCGCGCCGCCAGCAGCGCCAGGCACGAGTGGTCGACGGTGAAGTCGCCGACGCCGTGGACCCGGGTCAGTTCGCGACGCAGCCGTTCGAGATCGCCGATGTTGTCCTCGAGCGTCGGCGCGGGCAGCTCGACGTAGAGACGGCGGGTGGCCGGGTCGAGCTCGAAGTCCCCGAAGAGCTCGCCGAGATCCTTCGGGGTCAGCGCCGAGCCGTGCGTCACGGTGCGGTGCTCGCGGGCCAGCACGGCGCGGGTGTCCCCCATCTGGGATTCGACCGGCACGCGCACCTCGACGTCGCCGGTGACCGTGCTCGTGCAGGCGAGCACGTGGCCGGCCGCAGCCTGCTCCGGCGTGATCTTCGCCGAGGGCTCGGAGGCGACGGCGCCGCTCTCCACGACGACGCGGCACTTGCCGCAGACGCCGCTGCCGCCGCAGGTCGCGTTGACGTGCACGCCGGCGAGGATCGCCGCCCGCAGCAGGCTCTCGCCGACGGCGACCTCGACCTCCCGCTGGTTGGGATGAAACCGAACTCTTGGCATCGTCAGGTTAACGTCACTTCCGAACTAACCGTCCCGAGGGCGGTGGCGAGACGGTGCCGTGCGGTCGCCAGCTGCGCGCTCGACCGCAGCTTGTCCGCCCCTGCGCTCGAAGCGCGCAACTCGCCCTGCGGGCTCAGACAGCACGCTTCGCCCCTGCGGGGACGCTCCGGTGCGGCCGCTGCGGTTCCCTCGCGCTCCGCCATGCGCCCGCCCGTCACCGTCCCGCCACCGCCCAGTCACATGACAGAAACAGCGGAGGGGTGGCGCGGAGGGGAGGTCTCCGTCGGCGGACCGTAGGGAGCACGGCGGAGGTCCGCAGCGACAGGACCCCGCAGCCTGCACGGGAACGAGAAGTTACTCGTTGCCGGTGCTGGACACCCGGCCGAGGTTGAAACCGCAAAAGGGCCCATCTGCTGCATCGCGTCTGTCATCTGGACCCTTTTGCGTAGCATGCTAACGTTGAAACCGCCCTGCCCCGGCTTAGAAGAGCCCCGAGACTTCGCCGGTATTGACGTCCACGTCGATGCGGCGGTAGGCCGGATCGGACGCGGTGCCGGGCATCAGGCTGATCTCCCCGGCCATCGGGCAGAGGAACTTCGCGCCACTGTAGACCAGGATGTCGCGGATCGGCAGCGTCCAGCCCTTCGGAACGCCCTTGAGTGTCGGGTCGTGCGTCAGGCTCAGGTGCGTCTTGACCATCATCGTCTGGAAGTCGGCGAACTGCGGGTCAGCCTCGAACCGCTTGGCCTTGGCCTCCGCCAGCGGGGCCCAGCTCACGCCATCGGCGCCGTAGACTTCCTTGGCGATCATCTCGACGCGCTGGCGCAGCGGCATGCTCAGCGGGTAGAGCGGCTTGTAGTTCGACTTCTCGTTGCAGGCCTCCATGACGACGTCGGCGAGCTCGGCCGCGCCCTCACCGCCGTACTGCCAGTGGTTGGAAACCGCGACGCGCGCTCCGGCCTGCGTGCACAACTTGCGGACCAGGTCGTGCTCGGCCTTCGTGTCGGTGTGGAACTGGTTGATGCACACCACGGGCACGATGCCGCTCTTCTTGACGACCCCGATCATGTGCAGCAGGTTCGCGCACCCCTTCTCCACCAGATCGAGGCTCTCCTTGGTGTAGGCGTCCGGGAGCGGCCGCCCGGGGACGACCGTCGGGCCGCCGCCGTGCATCTTGAGCGCGCGGATCGTGGCCACGAGCACCGAGACGTTCGGGATGTTGCCGCTGAGACGGCACTTGACGTTCCAGAACTTCTCGAAACCGATGTCGGCGGCGAAGCCGGACTCGGTGACCGTGTAGTCGAAGAGCTTGAGCGCCAGGCGATCCGAGATGATCGAGTTCTGGCCGATCGCGATATTGGCGAACGGGCCGGCGTGGATCAGGACCGGCTGGCCCTCCACGGAGTAGCAGAGCGTCGGGTTGATGGTGTTGCGCATCCAGGCGGTCATCGCGCCGGCGACGTCCAGGTCCGAGGTCGTGATCGCCTTGCCCGTGCGGTCGTAGGCGACGGTGATCTTGCCGATCCGATCGCGCATGTCCGCCAGATCGCGCGAGACGGCCAGGATCGCCATCAGCTCCGAGCCGACCGCTATCCCGAAACGCGACTCCATCGGGTAGCCGTCCTTCTTGGTCCCGAGCCCGATGTTGATCTTGCGCAGCGCCTGTGCGCAAAAATCGATGACCCAGCCCATCTCCACGTTCTTCGGGTCGATATCCAAACGGCGCAGGCCGCGCTTGGTCAGCTCCTCGTCGGTGTAGTTGCACTCGTGCTGCAGGCGCGAGGTCAGCGCGACCATTGCCAGGTTGTGGGCGTTCATGATGTCGTTGATGTCGCCGGTCAGGCCGAGGGAAAACTCCGTCATCGGGATCAGCAGGGCGTTGCCGCCGCCGGCCGCGGTCCCCTTGACGTTCATCGTCGGGCCGCCCGAGGGCTGGCGCAGGGCGCCGCCGACGTTGATCCCCTTGACGCCGAGACCCTGCACCAGCCCCATCGACACCGTGGTCTTGCCCTCGCCGAGCGGCGTCGGCGTGATCGCGGTGACCTCGACATACTTGCCGTCCGGCTTGTCTTTGAGCCGATTCATGATCTTGATGAAGTCGAGCTTGGGCGTGCGCCCGTACGGGATAACCTCCTCCTTGAGCAGGCCCAGCTTCTCGGCCCACTCGTCGGGGCCGGGAAGGAATTTCATCGCCTCCTTGGCGATCTCGAAGTCCTTGAATTTCGTCGGGTCCATCGACCGCGGCTTGTACGTACCCTTCGCTGCAGCTGTCATATTCCGATCCCCCCTGACATCAAAGAAGCCCCTGCCCGCGGGGGCAGGGGCTTTCGGTTGCGCTCTTCGACCTCTCCTGCGAGCGTTCCTACTGGAGTCCGATGTGCGGCTTCGCGACCTTCTCGATCTCGCGGCGGGCCGCCATGTCCATCAGCACCTTCTCGGTGCCGAAGCTGCCCGACACCCACTTCTTGAGCTTGAGCGCCGCCCGGGCCTTGTCGATGTAGTCCAGAGCCAGATCCAGCATCTTCTGCTGGTCCGGCTCGAAGTGCAGCGCACCCCTGAAGCGCTCGAACCAGGTCTCGGTCAGGATCTTGGTGACCTCCTCGCTGGCTTCCACCGGAGACTGCCCGCCGAAGATGCACGGCACGCCTGAGGCGGCGAAGTACGCGGCGATCGCGATCGCCTTCTCGCTCATCCACTCCGGGGCGATGCCGACCGCCGGCATGCCGCCGATCTCGTCCGAGAGGCCGCCCTCGGCCGCCATCGCGCTGGCGATGGTCAGGATCCGCGAGTTGTCGACGCAGGCGCCCAGATGCAGGATCGGCGGGATGCCGATCGCCTCGCAGACTTCGCGCAGCCCGGGGCCGGCCATCTCGAGCGCCATCTCGGGGGTCAGGTACCCGGAGGACCCGCAGGCGCCGGCGCCGCAGCCGGTGGTCACGACGAGCACATCCTGCTTGATCAGTTCGGTCGCGAGGAACTTGTGCAGCGAGGTGGCGTTGACCCGCGGGTTGTCGCACCCGGCCAGGCCGACGACGCCCCGGACGCGGCCCGCCATGATCGCGTCGTTCAGCGGGCGGAAGGAGCCGCGCCACTTGCCGCCCTGCATGTACTCGATGTACTCGTGCGAGAAGCCGGCGATCATCGAGTACTTCTGCGTGATGTGCTCGCCCTTGGTGGTCCGGTTCGGGTAGTTGTCGATGGCCATCTTGACGATCCGCCGGGCGATTTCCTTGGCGTGGTGCTCGTTGAACTCGATGTGCTCGGCGCCCTGCATCTTCGCCCGGTAGTTGGTCGTGACGACCTTGGTGTGGAACTTCTTCGAGACCTGGGTGATCGCCGGCATGATGCACTGGACGTCCACCGTCAGCAGGTCGACCAGGCCGGTCAGGATCCCCAGCTCCTGGTTCGTGAAGCCCCCGGCCGTCGGGATGCCGTGGCGGATCAGGATCTCGTTGGCGGTGCAGCACATGCCGCCGAGGTTGATGCCCTTGGCGCCCTTGGTCTTGGAGTACGCGATCATCTCGGGCTCGTTCACCACGTCGTAGATCATCTCGGCCAGCAGCGGCTCGTGGCCGTGGACGACCAGGTTGACTTCGTCCTCCTTGAAGATCCCGAAGCTCCCCTCGGCCTGGATCGGCTTGGGCGTCCCGAAGAGGATGTCCGTGATGTCGGTGGAGATCATCGAGCCGCCCCAGCCATCGGCGAGGCCGGTTCGCAGCCCCTGCAGCAGCAGGTGGTCGGGTTCGTGGTCGACGCCGATGTTGGTGCGGTGCATCATCTCGACGACCTCGCGGTCGATGCTCCGCGGGATGATCCCCCACTTCTTCCAGCGCTCGATGGTCTTCTTCGGGGCGCGCTTCATGGCGTAGTTGATCGCGCCCCCCTGCTGGCGGCCGAAGTCGTTGAGGAACGTCAGCGCTATTTCCTTGCCGATGTCGTTGATCGGGCGGTCAGCGGTCTCGATCTCGAGGTAGCCGGCGACCCGCTTGAGCTTCTCGACGTCCTTGATCTGGAAGTCGGGGGCGTGCCCCTCGCACACCGCGAGCAGGGTTTCGACCATGCCCCGCGCGTGGTCGGAATGCGCCGCAGTGCCGGCGGCGATCATCCGGCAGAGGTTGCGGGCCGCGATCGTCCCCAGCGTGGCACCGCAGACGCCCGTCATCTCGGTTTCGGCGTTCTTGCCGGTGAGCCGGCAGGGACCCATGTTGCAGTTCTTGCAGCAGGAGCCGACCTTGCCGATCGGGCAGGGCTTCATCTTCTGCGCGCGATCAAAACACGTCTCGATCTTGTTCTCGACGGACCAGTCGATGATTTTCTGCGCCCCCGGGGCGGCGCTGTGTCCCATGGCATCCATGATTCTGCCTCCGTGCCTTACTGAACGATTGGTTCCATCTCGAGGGCCGGGTGGCCCACCGAGGTCAGATACTCGACCAGCTTCTCGGCGTCCTCGCAGATGCTCTCGTCCGCGATCTTGTCGAGCAGGTCCGGGACGCCGGCTTCCGCCGCGCGCTTCTTGAAATCCTCGGCGATACGCTCCTTCAGGGACTTGGGCATCCAGACGATGCGCTTCGGGCCGCCGTCGCCGAAGAGGAACTTCTTGCTGAAGATGAAGTTCACGCCGACGCCCATGAAGCCGGGGGTCTGCGCGCCGCCGCCGACGGTGCCGGCGAGCGTCGAGAACTTCATGCCCATCGGGGTCATGCCGGTGTAGCCGCGGTGCACGATCATCACCCCGTTGGCCTCCGGAACCACGGCGATGATGCACTCGAAGCAGCCGCAGGAGGTCATCGGGTTTTCCATGATCGTATAGAGGTTCAGGCTCTCGACCGCGCCGCCGGAGACCTTCTTCAGGTAGTCGTCGACCCCCTCGTAGCGGCCGTAGCGCGGGTCCATCAGCGCGCCTTTGGCGATCGGCTGGTTCCCGCCGGTCGGGTCGATCTCGAAGGCCGCCTTGCCGTCGAGCCAGTTGTAGGCGCCGCAGAGCCCGAGCCGCTCGGGGGTGATCACGCAGGCGTGCGCGGGAGCGAAGGACTGGCAGAGCAGGCAGGAGTAGAAGATTTCGACCGCCTCGTCGGTCATGTTGCCGAGGCGGTGGTCGCGCTCCTTGTAGGCGGCGCGGGCTTTCTCCATCTGCTCCTTGACGTCCTTCTCGTCGACGAAGAGGGTCGTCTGGACCTTGTCGACAATCGAGCGGAAGGTGTGGTGGGTCACCGCGTTGAGCAGATCGCCGATGTGCTCGAGCGTGAACCCGGCGTTCTTGGCGCTCTTGCTGATGCGCACCCAGTTGATGTCGCGCTGGCCCATGTGCCAGACCCCTTGGGCCTCGTTGAGGTTCCCGTGGATCTTGCGCTCGATGATCGACTCGAAGTCCTTCTGCATCTTGCGGCCGGCGCACTCGATCAGGATGCCGAGCGGCATCTGGCCGCCCTTCTCGTAGCGCTCCTTGGCGTTCTCGCCGACGATGATGACCTTGTTGTCCTCGATCTCGTCCATCTCGCGCATGTTCGCCCACTCGAAGGCCGGCGTGCGCTGCCCGCCGAACTCGATGAAGGTGTCCTCCTTGCGGATGCGCTCGCCCTCGAAGGCCGGCCCGAACGCCACCGGGATCGGCGGCTTCTCGACGACGATCTTCAGCCCGCGCAGCTCGATCGCCTTCTGGACGATCTTGGTGTGGTCGAGTTCCTTCTCGACCTCCTCGTAGGTGCAGACGCCGGTCGGGTGGATGACCGGGATGTCGCTGTCCGCGATCGCCGGGAAGCCCATGTTGATCGCGCCGGCGCCGGTCGACCAGGTCATGTCGTCGAGCGGCCCGAGCACGATCGCGAACGCGAAGACCCGGTCCTTCTGGTACAGCAGGTGCTCCTTGAAATTTCCCGGCTTCTTGCCGCCGAAGATCAGCGAGGCGCGGATCGCCCAGTCGGCGGCGTAGAGCGTGTGCTCGATGTCGGGGCCCATCGGGACGATACGCGCGTCCCAGCCCAGCTCGACATTGCGCCGCAGCAGCTGCTTCGTGACGCTGTTGCCGTTCACGTTGCCGGAGAGCAGGGTCAGGATGTTCTTCTCCTGCAGCTCGCGGACGATCTTCTCGGCAATCTCGTCGGTGGGGGCGGCGCCGATGATGACCGCGAACCCGGGCATCGTGCCGTCGACCAGCTGGATGCCGAGGTTGCGCTGGATCGTGTCGGAGATGAAGCCGTTGTAGACGTAGCCGGTCTCCGGGTCCGTGCACGGCTCGAGACCGTTGACATAACGCAGCGCGAGGTAGACTTCCTCGGCGAACAGCGTCGCCATGCCGGAGTCCAGGGCCTCGCCCAGGTACGGCTTCCAGAGGTGCTCCGCCGGCTCCTCGTGCAGCAGCTCCTTGGCGAAGTTCAGGCCGACGCGCATGTCGCCGAGCGTCTTGACCTGGAAGCCGGTCATCGCGTAGATCATCGGCAGATAGAACGCCGTGTCGGGGAATTCGAACGCGAAATCCTTCCCCTTCTCGGCGATTGCCTTCTGGAGCATCTTGTCGGCTCGCTCGTAGATCGAGTGAGCGCCCCTGATGGCAGCGGTGGCGATCAGTTTGGACATTGTTGCCTCCTCTTCGGCGGGTTTGTGTTCGGTGGAGTTACCGATCCACCACGGTTGAATGCCGGGAAATGATGCTTGCGCCCGGCGCTTGAAATACGGTCGGGGCGCCCGAAGTCTCGGGCCTGATCCGGACGTCAACTCCAGTCGCCACTCTCTCGCAACTCCCTCTGCTCTTCCGTGGGCGTCAACAGTACTTTTACCTGTGGCGGGCGCCAGTCTGTGGTTGCCCAATACCCTTTGTCAAGCCAATTAAATTGCCCACGAATCGGTCAGGATTAGGCTATACTTTGAAAGGCAACCGGCCTCCGGAAGGCCCGACCTGACCAAATGACAGGCCGTCGCGGACGGGCCGGCGGGGGACCGCAAAAAACCCGGGAAAACCGCCCCGGTCAGCCCCGCATCAACGCCAGGGTTTCCGCACGGGTTTTCTCGTTATCTTTGAACATCCCCCGCACGGCGCTGGTCACCGTCTTGATGCCCGGCCGGTTGATCCCGCGCATCGACATGCACAGATGCTCGGCCTCGATGACGACCATGACCCCGAGCGGCTTGAGTCGCTGCATGATGACGCTGGCGATCTGCGTGGTCAGGCGCTCCTGCACCTGCAGTCGCCGCGAGAGAATGTCAACGACGCGCGCGATCCGGCTCAGGCCGGTAACCCGCCCGCCCTTGGGGATGTAGGCCACGTGCGCCCGGCCGATGAACGGCAGCAGGTGGTGCTCGCACAGAGAATACAGCGGGATGTCCTTGAGCAGGACGATCTCCTCGTGCTTGTGATCGAGAACCACCGACAGTTCCTTCTCCGGGTCCAGCGCGAGGCCGCTGAGGACCTCCTCGTACATGTCGGCCATGCGCCCCGGCGTGTCCAGCAGGTCCTTGCGCTGCGGATTCTCCCCGACCGCCTCCAGGATCAGCAGCGCCGCCTTCTTCAGTTTTTCCCGATCCATCGCTCCCCCGTTTGCCGGCCGCTGAACAGGCCCGCTTGCGTTGCATCAATCCGCGTTCTTCCGCGGATACGTTATAGCAGCAATCGCCCGATTTTGATCAAGCCGCACCCATCATTGCATGATGGTCATCGGGTCCAGCAGACGAACCCGCGATCGATCGCGCAGCGCCTCCCAGTCGAGTCGCTCCGGGCGGCCCCCGCGGGCGATCAGCGCCAGCGTGAGGTGCAGGTGCGGGGGCGCGGCGGTTGTTCTCCCGGAGGCGGCGGCGATCGTCCCGACGGTAGCCGTTCCGGCGAGAATGCTCCCCGGCTCCAGCCCGGGACGCGGGCACAGGTGGCCATAGACCGTGTGCAGCCGACGATTCTCCCGATCGCGACGTTCGTGGGCCACGAACACCGATGCGCCGAGGAAATCATCGACAATCGAGACGACTTCGCCCCCGAAGATCACCGGGACGCGCGCTCCGGGGCCGAGGCTCAGCCGCATCCCGTCGCCGGTCCGGTAATAACAGATGTCCAGCCCCTCGTGGGCGCCGGCGCGGTCGGCGCCGCCGCGCCACCAGGCGGCGCGCTCGGCGAACTTCATGCCGGGGAGGAACTCCCAGGCCACGAATCCCGACGCGGCAAGATCGTTCCCGCGGATCAGCCGCTCGCTGAACCGCGACGGCCCGGGAACGAAGGCAGAAATGGGGACAGATCTATTTTCTCGTGAAAATAGATCTGTCCCCATTTCTTAACCGTCGACCATGACGACGCAGGTCATCATCGCCACCGCCCATACGACGTCCGACAGGGCCAGCTGGAACTCGCAGGTCGAGTCGAAGAAGAGGTCCACGCGCGGGGAGAATTCCTCGTCCTCGAGCCAGAGCAGCACCGTCACCGGCACCCGCGGCAGCGGAAAGAATCTCAGGCACGCGTCGCCCATGCCGGCGACTTCTTCGGCGCCGTACTCGCGCCCGAGGCGGAGGAAGCCCTCCCGGTCCCGCTTGAAGCGCTGTGCGACCAACTCCAGCGGCAGCACGTGAGTTCCGCGGGTGAAGCGGTGGCCGCCCTTGAGGTCGGTCGGCCGCACGAGTCGCCCGGTGGACGGGATCTCCTTGGCGTTCGCCATGTACCAGAGCACCGCGAGGCGGAAGAAATCCTTCAGTTTGCCGAGGAAGAGCGCGCCGCGATCCGTGGGGCAGGAGATGAGCATTTCGCACGGGTTGACGTGAAAGTCGCGGCCGTAACAGCGCAGCAGGTAGGCCCCGGCCCGCTCGTCGAACCCCGCGGCCGTGCTGCGGCAGACCTCCGCGCGCGCAAGGCCGCAGACCAGTCCCCAGGCTTTCTCCTCGCCGTGGTCGATCTTTATCGGTATCAGATCCATGAGATTCCCCGTTCAGGCTTCGGGGTCCTGTCGCTGCGGACCTCCATCGTGCTCACTTCGTTCCGCCGACGGAGACCTCCCCTTCGCGCCACTCCTCCGCCGGCAACAGTGCATACGTACGCCACCGGAAAGCACATCAGCTTCAGCGATGCGGCTGGGGCGTCACTGAGGGAAGATGCGCGAAGACGCCGATCAGCCCGGAGTGCTGACCGGGGCGGTCCCACAGGGACGCAGGCTCGTTGTCTGAGCCGAAGGCGAGTTACGAGACTGCGAGCCATGGGAAGTACTCCGGGCCGGCGGCTGAGACGCACGACCGAAGGGACGCCCCCGCTGCATCGCAAACGGGCTGTACGTAGGCGGCGGACATGTTAGTTCTTGAAGCTGTGGACTGGCGCCGGGATGCGGCCGCCGAGGGCAATGAAACCCGCCGAGCCGCCGTCGCCCGGCACGGGCATGATCGTCGCGTCCCCGAGCAGTCCGCCGAAGCTGACCCGCTCGCCGGCCTTCTTCCCGGGCACCGGGATCAGCCGCGCCGCGGTGGACTTGCCGTTGACGACGCCGATCGCCATCTCGTCGGCGATGATGCCGGCGATGGTCTCGGCGGGGGTGTCGCCGGGGATCGCGACCATGTCGAGCCCCACCGAGCAGACGCTCGTCATCGCCTCGAGCTTCTCGATGGTCAGCTGCCCGCCGCGCGCCGCCGCCGCGATGCTCAGGTCCTCGCTCACCGGGATGAACGCCCCGCTGAGGCCCCCGACGTGGGAGCTGGCGAAGATGCCGCCCTTCTTGACCGCGTCGTTGAGCATCGCCAGCACCGCCGTGGAGCCCGGGCTGCCGATGCTCGCGAGGCCCAGACTCTGAAAGATCTCGCCGACGCTGTCGCCGGGAGTCGGCGTCGGGGCGAGCGAGAGGTCCACCACCCCGAAGGGCACACCGAGCCGGCTCGCCACCCGGCGGCCGATCAGCTCGCCGACGCGGGTCACCTTGAACGCGGTGCGCTTGATGGTCTCGGAGATGCCGCCCAGGTCGAGCGAGGGGTTCGCCGCGCGCGCCCGGTCGATCGCCTTCTTGATGACGCCGGGACCGCTGACGCCGACGTTGATCACCACGTCCGGCTCGCCGACCCCGAGATAGGCCCCCGCCATGAACGGCACGTCCTGGGGGATGTTGGCGAACACCACGAGCTTGGCGCAACCGATGCCGTCGCGATCGGCGGTGAGTTCGGCCGCCCGCCTGATCGTCCGACCCATCAGCGCCACGGCGTCCATGTTGATGCCGGCGGCCGTCGAGGCGACATTGATCGAGGAGCAAATGCGCCCGGTGCGCGCGAGCGCCTCGGGGATCGCTTCGATCAGCGCGCGGTCCCCGCTGGTGAAGCCCTTCTCGACCAGGGCGGAGAAACCGCCGAGAAAATCGCAGCGCAGCTCGCGGGCGATCTCGTCGAGCCCTTCGGCGACCTGGCACATCTGTCCGGCGGAGTATCCCCCGGCGGCGACGGCGATCGGGCTGACCGAGATCCGCTTGTTGACGATCGGGATGCCGTAGCTAAGCCCGACCTCGTCGCAGACGTCGACCAGATCCGCGGCGAAGCGGCGGATCTTGGCGCGCACGCGCTCGATGAACCGAGCCGGATCCTCGCTCGCGCAATCGAAGAGGCTGACGCCGAGCGTCACGGTGCGCACGTCGAGATTCTCGCTGCGGAGCATCTCGAGGGTGGCGAGCACCTCGCGTTCGCTCAGCATCGGCTCATACCCGGTGGACCTGTTCGAAGATTTCGCGGTGCTGGAAATTCACGTCCAGCCCGAGCTCGCGCGCCCGCTCGCGCAGGGCGGCCCTGAACGTCCGCCGGTCGGCGTCCGCCGGGACGTCCACCTCGTAGAACATGACGTACTCCTGGCGCTCGCGGTCTGCCCGGGAGACCGCCTTGAGGTTGGTGATGTTCGCCCCGTACTGCGCCAGCAGGCCGGTGATCCCGGCCACGAGGCCGGGGCGGTCGGGGCCGATCGTCGTGATGACGTAGGGTTCGGACGGCGGTTGCGGCCGCTCCTCGGCCGGGGCGATGGGCCGCAGGTGCACGTACAGTCCCAGGGGGTCGAGACGCTCCCGCAGCGCGCGCAGCAGCTGCTCCTCGCTCGCCCGCGCGCCCGGCGCGGCGATGAAGATCCCCACGAACTGAGCGTGCAGGCTGGTCTGGTTCACATCCTCCAGATTGCACCCCTGCTCGAAGAGCACCTGCGACACGGCGGCGATGATGCCGGGACGGTCCGGGCCGAGGACGAAGACCGCTGTCTTGTTCACATCCGTCATTGTCGCACGATTCGCAGCAGCTTTTTCGCCGCCTGCTCCGTGAGGGCACCCTGCTCCTGCGCCAGCGGTATCGTCCGCCGCGCCAGGACTCGATACAGCTCCAGCAGTTCCGGCGCCCGCTGGCGCAGCGCCGCGACGTGCCCGGCGATCGTCTGCGCGTCCCCGCGGGCGATCGGGCCGGTGAGCGCCTGCGGGATGCCCAGGCGCTCGACGTTCGCCAGCGTCCCGCGCACCAGCGGCACCAGCGCCTGGAGCGCCTGGCGCCGGTCCGCGCCGAGCGCCTGCAAGTGCCGCACCGCGAAATCGAGCAGCGTCACCAGGTAGTTCGAGGCCGCCACGGCGCCGGCGTGGTAGAGGGCGGCGGACTCCGGGTCCGATTTCCACCGCGGCAGCGCCAGTTCGGAGCCGCCGAGAGCCCTGACCAGCGTCCGGGAGCACCGCAGCGCCCCGGCGTCGGCCTCGATCCTGAAATAACTCCCGGGCAGGTTCACGACCCCCTGCTCCCGGCTCGGTACCGACTGCAGCGGATGGATCACCGCGCGCAGGGCCCCCACCTCCCGTGCGGTATCGAGAAGCTCCCGGGTCTGGGAACCCGCGGCGTGCACGACCAGCACGCCGCGGCGCAAGCCGCCGCCGCGCGCGATGCGCTCGCAGACTTCGCGGATTGCCCGGTCGGGCGTGGTGATGAATACGATCGCGGCACCCGCAGCCGCGCGGGCGACATCCGTCATGGGCTCGCCGGCGCCGATGAATCGCGCCGCTTCGACTGCGGACTCTTTCGTGCGGGCGGCGACAGCTGCAACGCGATACCCCGCGAGCGCCAAGAGTCTACCGAACGCGCCGCCGAGACGTCCGGCGCCGATGATGGCGACCGCCTTCCGATCCACGGGCTTTCGCGATCGATCGCTGCTGGCGTCCATTCAGACCAGCGCGATCCTTGCCCGATGCCCGCGAGACCCCGCGAGACGCCTGTCTCTGGTCAGGAGCGTCGCATCCAACGCCTCGGTCAAAGCCAGATAGGCGGCATCGTACGCGGTGGCATGGTGCCGCAGCTCCCAGATCCTCGGGAGAAGGACATCGTGCGGGTATCGCTGGAGTGGGATGGCCGCGAGATCCTCGAACGCCTCTTCAGCGCGGGAGTCGCTGAGTTCACCAGCCAGCCGACAGCACCTGAGAACCTGCGCCACCTCGAGGTCGATCAGGTGCGGGGCATTCAGGCTTTCGCCCGGGGCGAACAGGCGATCTTCGATGCCTTCCACTCCTTCCCCGCGCAGGAGCACGTCGATCAACGCCGAGGCGTCAAGGACGATCAACGGGCGTCCCGCTCCTCGCGTACGAGATCCGCCGAGGCGCGAAAGACCCGTACCCGCGCCCTGCCGGCGAGACGACGCCGCAACTCCGAGGGGCTGGGCCGCCCGGCCAGGACGCTGATCTCGGCGATGAGGTAGTCGGAGAGACTCCTGCCCTCGAGCACCGCCCGCGCCTTGAGGATTCGATGAAGTTCATCGGGGACATTGCGCATCTGGATCATCTTGCTCATGCTCAATACATAGATGCATGTGCTCAACATGTCAATTTTTCAGCTATGCTGCTTGCGGCCATGGCGATCACGGACGCGGGCGAAAGCAAAGCGTGGGAGCGGCTCGCCGCGAGCGACCCGGCCACGGTGTCCGGGCAGGCAGCGGTCGGCTTCGATCCCGCCTCGGGCTGCTACCGGCTCGCGTCGTTCGGACGCCACTTCACGGTGCACCGCGGCGACCGGCGGATCCTCAATCTCGAGCCCGGGGGCGAGGCCTTCCTGAAGCGCGACGAGTATTTCTTCCGGCTCACGGTGCTCTGGTACCTGGTCAAGGCGGGTCCGGCGCGTCCCTCGGGAACGCTGGTGAATCCGGCCGCGCTCCCCGGCGGCGAAATCTTCCTCAGGGGCACGCACGTGCTGCCGCTCGCCGCGCTCGCCCTGAACTACGCGACGTGCCCTGAAGCCTTCCTCGCGGCCGGAGCGTCGCTCGGCGGCAAACCGGCCCCTTACGGCGATGCCGCAGTCGTGCTCTTCCCGCTGCCAAAGGTGCCGGTGACGGTGATCCTGTGGACCGAGGACGACGAATTCCCGGCGCGGGCCGACCTGCTGTTTGACTCGACGTGCACGAGCCACCTGCCGCTCGACGTCCTCTGGTCGATCGCGATGCTCACGGTCCTGTCCTTGCTGGAATCAGGAACTACTCCCCGCGGCGCGCTGCCCCGGCACGATCCGCCTGCGGCATCCTGACCTCGATCAGTTCCTGCGCCCGCTCTCTCTGTTCCGCATCCAGGGTGACGAGCGGAATCTTCAGATGGGCAGCGACGGCAACGTAGACGGCATCCGCTCCACGCAACCGTAGCCGCACCGCAAGGTCCGCCGACGCCCGCCCCAGAGGGTGATCCACCGGCACGAGACGCAACCCGGGAATGCCCTGGATGAACTTGAGGGCCCGTGCAGCCATTTCGGGGCTTTTCGTCTGTCGGGCTATTGCACCGCCGACCTCGCTCAAGAGGAGCACTGGCGAAACAATGGCCTCACCCGAGGCAAGTCGATCGTCGAGCCAACGTCGCGCCGCCCGATGATGAACATCCTGCTGCAGGAAGATGCTGACCCAGACGCTGGCATCGACGACGAACATGATCACCGTCGCTGTTCTCTCACGGCTCCGACAGCCGTAACCCCTTTGGGCCATCGAGCCCCGATTTCCTCCGAGAGACGGTCAAGATCCGACCAGATCTTCTCAAGCTTCTTCGGCTCGGCCTTGGCGGCTGATACCGGGACGAGCCGCGCGATCGCTCGTCCGTGCCAGGTGATCTCGATCGACTCGCGCTCCTCCCTCACTCGCCGCAGCACTTTCCCGGCGTTCTCCTTGAGTTCCCGGGCCCCGACGCTCTTCATGGCAGCCTCCTTGATGAGGACACAATTGTAGCCATAATAGCATGGATCGGGATGGAGGGAGATGGCGCGAAGTCGCCGACTCACTAGGAGCAGCGGGCGAAACGGTGGACTGACAATACCGTCGGAAGGCCTGAAATTGACAAGTTCCGAGGAGCAATCCAAGGCGACTACGATCATGGGGTTTTTCTTACAACAAGCAAATTCTCGCGAGAGGCCAAGCTAGCGTCGTACAAGAAAGGTGCCATCACAGTCCTTCTTCTGGACGGTCCTGCTATAATGGACCTCCTGGTCGAACGCGGTCTCGGGGTCAGGAAGATACCGGTACATCTATACGACATTGATGACGAATTCTTTGATTTCGAAGAGGAGTAGGAGAAGACCGGCAGCTAAACGCTACGTTGCGGCCGAATACAATGGTAAAATACAGCACAAAAGGCATTTGGGCCTGGGAGAAAGCAAGATGAAGTCTGAAATGAACATGATTTACTGGAAAGCGGGCAAGTTCTGGTTGGGGAAACTCAAGGAACACCCGGAGATCATGACCCAGGGCCGAACTCTTAAGGAACTCGAGGAAAACATTCGGGACGCGTACGTGATGATGGTCATGGATGACGTCCCTGAACAGCATCGGGAAAAAGCAATAGCCATATGAAACGGAAGGAGTTCATCAGAGAACTCCAGCGAGCCGGTTGTCATCTCGCCCGTCCTGGCGCGAGGCATGACCTTTACGTGAACCCACGCACCGGCACAAAACAAGCTGTTCCTAGGCACACCGAGATCAGTGACATCCTCGCAAAGCATATCAAGAAGCATCTTGGAATCGATTAGCCCCAACAGACTCGCCTAGTTTCGCAAACGGCTCCGCTGTCGCTGGCAATAATGCCGATCCTGCCACTGCTGAAATTTTCGACGGCGCCATTGCCCAGCGGTAGCGAGGGCGACGCCCCCGGCACTCTCCCGGTCTTTCCGCCAACATGCTGCCCGAGTCGATCGGGAGCGGATTTTTGCGTCCTGGCAAGGCAGCGGGGACGGGTGCGCGGAGGTGGGCTCGTGCCCACCGCACAAGCAGCCCGACCCGCAACGCAGCCAGGGCGGACCGGAGCGCTCGCGATCTGCGAGCGCGGGCAAGAACTGAGGGGCGCAGCCCCTTCATTGCCGGAGCGACGACCCTTTTCCGGGTCGTCGATAAAAAGCCCTCCCCAGCGACCCGGGCTACACGTGCTTGAGTCCCCAGCGCTTGCGCTTTTCCCAGAGAGCCTTGCGCGTGATCCCGAGCATCGCGGCGATCTCCTGCTCGCCGCAGCTGCCCTGGTGCGTCAGGATGAACTGCTTCGTGTAGTCTTCGATCGAGAGGCCGAACGTCCCGGTCGGCTCCGCCGGGGCCTGCGCCGCCTGGTGCAGGTTCTTCGGGATGTGCTCCGGCAGCAGGACGCTCCCCTCCGCGATGAGCACGACCCGCTCCACGATGTTGCGCAACTCCCGCACGTTGCCGGGCCAGCTATGGCTCTGCAGCATCTTCAAGGCCTCAGGGTCCAGCGTCGCGAGCGGCTTGCCGAGCTCGCCGGCGAAGTGCTCGATGAAGCGGGCGACCAGCAGCGGCAGGTCCTCCAGCCGCTCGCGCAGCGGCGGCATCCTCAGCGTGATGACGTTGAGCCGGTAGTAGAGATCCTCGCGGAAGCCCCCGCCGGCCACCGCCGCGGTGATATCGATGTTGGTCGCGGCGACGAACCGCAGATCGACCCGGTGGCTCTGGGTGCAGCCGAGCGGCCGGATCTCCCGGTCGTCGATCACCCGCAGCAGTTTGGACTGCAGGCGCTGGTCGAGCTCGCCGATCTCGTCGAGGAACACCGTGCCGCCGTCCGCCTCCTCGAACAGGCCGTTCTTCGCGCCGGCCGCTCCCGTGAACGCCCCGCGGTGGTAGCCGAAGAGCTCGGACTCGATCAGGTTCTCCGGGATGGCGCTGCAGTTGATCGGCACGAAGGGCTTGTCGCGGCGCGAACTCTGGGCGTGGACGGCCCGGGCGAACAGCTCCTTGCCCGTCCCGGTCTCGCCGAGCAACAGCACGTTGCTGCGCGAGTCGGCGATCTTGCGCACCTCGTCGAGCAGCGCGCGCATCGGCGCGCTCTCGCCGACGATCTGGTCGAAACCGTAGCGCTCGTCGATCTGTTTCCTCAAAATGACGTTCTCGGCCTGCAGCGCACGCGTCTCCAGCGCGTTGCGCACGATGCGCTTGATTTCCTCGTGGATGACCGGCTTGATGACGTAGTCGTAGGCCCCGGCCCGCAGCGCGCGCACGGCGGTGTCCAGCGTGGCGTAGGCCGTCATGACGATCACGAGCTGATCGGCGTGGCGCTCGCGCACCTTTCCCAGCAGCTCGATGCCGTCCATGCCGGGCAGGATAATGTCCGTGAGGATGACGCCGAAGGCTTCGGCCTCGACCCGGGCGAGCGCCTCCTCGGCCGAGCAGACCGCCTCCGCGTCGTACCCCTCGCGCCCGAAGACGCGCTTGAGCGACTCGCGCAGGGTGGTCTCGTCCTCGACGATGAGCAAGCGTTTCGTCATGGCGCGGGCGCCTCGCCCGCAAGACGGCAAAGGCTCTTGCGGACATGCTCGCGGTAGACGCAAACGTTGCGCGGATATTTCATACGTGCGCGATCGGCAGCCGGACCGTGAACACCGTCCCCGAACCCTTCATGCTCTTGATCGTGATCGTTCCCCCGTGGTCCCTCACGGTACCATAGCAGATGCTCAAACCCAATCCCGTGCCTTTGCCGAGCGGCTTGGTCGTGAAGAAGGGGTCGAAGACCCGGTCCATGACCTCGGGGTCGATGCCGCGGCCGGTGTCCTCGACCTGGACGACGACCTCCGGGCCCTGCCGCCGCATGGTGACCCGCAGATCGCCGCCCTCCGGCATCGCATCCAGGGCGTTGAGCAGCAGATTGAGAAAGACCTGTTCGATCTGGTCCGGGTTCACCAGCAGCGGGGGGATGGCCTCGAACTCGGCCTGGTAGCGGATGCGCCGGAAGCGCTTGTCGTACTTGACCAGCTCGGTCGTCCGGTGAAAGATCTCGCGGATGTCGCTCGCGACCTTGCGCGATGTGGAGACGCGGGCGAAGTCCCCGAGACTGCGCACGATGCGCGAGATACGCTCGAGGTGGCCGTTGATCGCGTTCAGCGAGTCCTGCATGAACTCCGGGCCTTCGCTGGAGCTGTCGTCGAGCGCGGCGAGCTCCTGGACGAGCGAGGAGATCGAGGCCAGCGGGTTGCCGATCTCGTGGGAGATGCCCGCGGTCAGGCGGCCGATGCTCGCGAGTTTGGAGGCCTGCAGGAGCTGCTCTTCCATCTTGGTCTTCTCGGTGATGTCCTCGAGAATGATCACGACGCCGCCTGAAGGATCCTTGAAGGGGCTGACGTTGACCCGGAAGCACTGCTGGGCCGGCGTCTGGACGACCTCCTCGTGCTGCGCCCCGCCCAGGATCAGCTCCCGCCGCAGCCACGGGAGCAGCTGGTCGACGGGCTGATCCAGCGCCACCTCCCGGCCGATGCCCGCGAGCAGTTCCATGCCGCGGTTCCAGTAGTTGACGCGCAGCGAGGAGTCCACGCTGGTGATCCCGACCGGGGCGCTCTCGATGATGTTCGCGGAGAACTCCTGCAGATAGGAGAGGGCGAGGTTGGTCTGGGCCAGCTCCTGGCGCGAGAGCCGCAGGCTCGCGGTGATCTGCTGCAGGGAGCTCGAGAGTTCCGAGCGCTCCTTCTCGGAGAGCACCAGCTTGTCCTCGAAGATGATCGACGAGAGCGAGGAGCCGATCGCGCCCGAGAGCACGCGTTCCGCCTCGAAGCGCAGCGCGCGCAGCTCCTGTACGGAGAGCTCGGGCGCGGCAACCGCGCGCGCGGCGACGAAGTCCTGGATGACGCCGCTCGCCTGATCGGCGCCGACGTACTGCGCGAGTATCCCTTCGATATCGGCCGCGGTGACCGAGGCGCCCAGCGGCAGCTCGCGCGCCCGGTCGTCCGATTCCACGAACAACAGGGCCTGAATCTCCTCCTCGCGCGAGGGGCGCGTGGCCAGCGAGATGCCGACATACAGCGTCAGGTTGAGAAAGGTCGACCAGAACAGGGAGTTGCCCCACTTGCCGAGACCGTGCAGCCCGAACAGGGCGTTGGGGTCGAGGAATCCCGAGGAGGTGAGCCGGCCGAGAGCGCCGCTCTCGGTCAGGATCCCGGCCTTGAAAAGCGCCGGGATGATCAGGGTGTAGAACCAGACCGCGAAACCGGCGCACAGGCCGGCGATGGCCCCGGTGCGACTGCCGCGCTTCCAGTAAAGCCCGAGGAGGAACGCCGGTGCGAAGAGGGCGACGGCCTCGAAGGACTTCAGGCCGATGTCCACCAGGCTGTAGAACTCGCCGATCGAGACGGCGAACAGGTAGCCGAGGTAGACCACGGCGAGGATGATCAGCCGCTTGATGGACAGGATGATCGTCGGGAAGCGCCGGTGCTCGTGGAAGCCGATCAGGGCCGGCATCACGATACTGTTCATGGCCATCGTGCTCAGCGCCAGGGACTCGACGATGACCATGCTCGTCGCCGCCGAGAAACCGCCGAGAAAAACCATCAGGGAGAGGTATTTCATCCCCTGTCCCAGCGGGACGGAGAGCACGAAGTAGTCCGCGCCCTGCGGCGAACCGCTGAGCAACAGCCCGGCGAAGGCGATCGGGAGCACGAAAATGTTGATCAGGAAGAGGTAGAGGGGGAAGAGCCAGACCGCCTTTCTCAGGTGACGCTCGTCGCAGTTTTCGACCACCGCCATCTGGAACTGCCGCGGGAGAAACAGGATCGCCATCATCGAGAGCACGAGCAGCGCGAACCACTCCGAGTACGCCGTTTCGCCCCCCCCCTCCAGCGACTGCAGACCGGCGAAGGGGGAGCGGTCGATGCGGGCGAAGATGTCCGCGAAGCCGTCGAAGACCCCGTAGGTCACGAAGACCCCGACGAGCAGGAACGCCACCAGCTTGACGAGGGACTCGAACGCGACGGCGAAGACCAGCCCACCGTGCCGCTCCGAGGCGTCGAGACGGCGGGCCCCGAAGATGATCGCGAACCCCCCGAGAAACAGCGTGATGACCAGGCCCATCGCCGCCCCGCCCCGCGGTTCGTGGGAGATGATCTCGAAGGTGCTGATGATGGCCTTGATCTGCAGGCCGATGTACGGGATGACGCCGACGACGGCCACCGCGGCCACGAGTGCCGAGAGCAGCAGTGACTTGCCGTAGCGGAACCCGAGGAAATCGGAGATCGTCGTGATCCGGTTGGCCTTGGCGATGCGGACGATCCTGGCGAGCACCACCATCCAGAGTGCGGCCATCAGCGTCGGGCCGAGGTAGATCGTCAGAAAGGAGAGCCCCGAGGTGGCGGCGCGTCCGACGCTCCCGTAAAAGGTCCACGAAGTGCAGTACACGGCGAGCGAGAGGGAGTAGACGTAGGGGTTGTTGACGAGACTGCGCCCGCGCCGCTCCTGGCGCTCGGCGACCCAGGCGATGCCGAAGAGCAGCAGCAGGTAGCTCAGCAGGATGAAGAAGACGTTGTAGGGTGCGAACATCGCGCAGGCAACCGGCCGCTCAGGGCGCGGGGGGCCCCTTGCCCCCGCGCGCGGCGCGGCCCACGAGGAACACGAAGAAGAGCCAGAAGACCAGCAGATACGCGAAGGGTCGGTCGTGAAAGATCCCGAGCAGCGGCCAGTTCAGACAGAGCAGGCCGAGGATGAAGATGGCGATCCAGACCGTGACATCCTGCATCACTCCCCCGTCGGCGGCTGCCGGCCACGGCGATATTCCGGCCGCGGCGCGGTCCTGTCAAGCCGCGGCGGGAAGCCGCGGCGCGAAGACGGGGCCCGGACGACGGCGACAGGCCGCCTGTGCGGTGGCTCCCGGAACGGCGCATTTGTTGACTAAAACAGAAGGTTGTACTGACTGTTTTCTTGTGCTATAGGTTCTTCCCGTTTGACCGGACGTGCATTCAGTTCTGGGCGCAACGGAGCGGAGGACACACGGTGGATTTCTACTACCTGTCGTTCATCATGCTCGCCGCGGTACTCTTCGTGCTGCTCAACTTCACGCTTTCAAGGATCGTCGCGCCGCACAACCCCGGGGGCGCGAAAGCCTTCCCGTACGAGTGCGGCGAGGTGCCGCTCGGCTCGGCCTGGACCCGTTTCAACGTCGGGTACTACGTGTTCGCCCTGCTCTTCCTTCTCTTCGAGGTCGAGGTGGTTTTCCTCTTCCCCTGGGCGGTGGTGCTCAAGGAGATCGGCGTGCCGGCTCTCGCCGAGGGCGGGGTCTTCCTGGTCATCCTGGTCTTCGGCTTCGCGTTCGCCTGGCGAAAGGGCTACCTCGCGTGGCGCTGAAAGAGACGGGTTCTGCGGCCGATTCGCTGGCCACGCGGTGGGAGAACCAGGACCCCCAGGGCAAGCCCCCGAACCGGGGCGGCTTCGTGCTCACCCAGATCGACCGCGTGCTCACCTGGGCCCGCACCAACTCGCTCTGGCCCCTGACTTTCGGCACCTCCTGCTGCGCGATCGAGATGATGTCCGTGGGCGCCTCGCGCCACGACTGGTCGCGCTTCGGTTTCGAAGTCGCCCGGGCCACGCCGCGGCAGGCGGACCTGATCGTCGTCGCCGGCACGATCACCTTCAAGATGGCGACCCGCCTGCGGCTGCTCTACTCCCAGATGCCCGACCCCAAGTGGGTGCTGGCGATGGGCGCGTGCGCGACCAGCGGCGGCCCGTTCTTCTACGAGAGCTACTGCGTCGTCAAGGGCGTCGACCGGGTGCTGCCCGTCGACGTCTACCTGCCCGGGTGCCCCCCGCGCCCCGAGGCGCTGCTGCACTCGCTGATGATGCTTCAGGAGAAGATCCGCCAGGAGGGCGGCTCGCGGCGCCAACGGCCCCTGCCGCCGTTCCTGTTCGCGCACGCCCCGATCGACCCCAAGAAAGAGTTCAACCCCGCATGAGCGAACCGACGACATCGGACGCAACCCCGGGCCCGGCTCCGGCTCCGGCTCCGGCTCCGGACCCGGCGGTGATCGCGCTGCGCGAGGAGATCGGGCGCATCCTCGGCGACGCGGC
Organism: Candidatus Rokuibacteriota bacterium; assembly: GCA_031406795.1. Classification (GTDB taxonomy): domain Bacteria; phylum JAUVQV01; class JAUVQV01; order JAUVQV01; family DATDCY01; genus DATDCY01. The sequence goes on along the minus strand of JANOHV010000145.1, from coordinate 20,414 downwards.
GACCCCCGACCCCGCACCGGGCCTGCCCGCGTGGCGCGTTGATGCCGCAGGTGTGCCGGACGCGGCGCGGCGGCTGCGGGCAGCCGGATTCGACTATCTGTTGTTCCTGACTGCGGTCGATCGACCGGCCGAGGCGAAATTCGAGATGACGTACCTGATCACCCGCTACGACGACGGTCGCCAGCTGGCGCTGCTCGCCGACCTCCCCCGCGAGGGAGCCGAGATCGACACGGTCTGCGGCGTCTGGTGCGGGGCCGACTGGCACGAGCGCGAGACGTTCGACATGTTCGGCATCGTCTTTCGCGGCCACCCCTTCCTGCGGCGCATCCTGCTCGACGAGGACTGGCCCGGCCACCCCCTGCGCAAGGACTACGTGGACACCCTCCACGACGTCGTGAAACGGCCGTATTAGCGATGGAACTGACCCCCGCAGCGGAGCACCCGCACCGGCGCACCACCGACGCGGCGCCCATCTACGAGGACTACTTCGTCAACATGGGTCCGCAGCACCCCTCCACGCACGGGGTGTTGCGACTGATCCTGAAACTCGAAGGCGAGACCGTCCTCGGGCTGACCCCGGTGCTCGGCTACGTCCACCGCGGCGTCGAGAAGATGGGCGAGGCGATGACGGTGCTGCAGTTCACGCACCTGACCGACCGCCTCGACTACCTCTCGGCACACATGAACAACTGGGGCTGGGCGCTCGCCGTCGAGCAGGCCCTCGGCATCGAGGTCCCCGCGCGCGCCGAGCACATCCGCGTGATCATGTCCGAGCTGACGCGCATCTCCTCCCACCAGCTCTGGTGGGGCGTGCTCGGGATGGACCTCGGGGCCTTCACCCCGTTCCTGTACGGCTTCCGCGACCGCGAACTGATCAACGACATCTTCGAGAAGACCTGCGGCGCGCGGCTGACGATGAACTACATCCGCCCCGGCGGCGTGACGGCGGACGTCGAGGAGGACTTCGCGAAGGACGTGCGCGCGTTCATCGACTATTTCACGCCGGTCATCGACGAGTACGAGACGCTCGTCGGCGGCAACATCATCTTCCAGGAGCGCACGAAGGGGATCGGCGTACTCGGCGCCGACCTGGCGCGCTCGCTCGGTTGCACCGGCCCGACACTGCGGGCCAGCGGCGTCAGCTACGACGTGCGGCGCAACCGGCCCTACGGCATCTACCCCAAGCTGGCCTTCGACGTGCCGGTGCAGAGCGGGGGCGACAGCTGGGCGCGCTACCTGGTGCGCATCGCCGAAATGCGCGAGAGCCTGAAGATCATCCGCCAGGCGCTCGACACGATGCCCGAGGGCCCGGTGCGGACCAAGCTCCCGCCGATCGTCAAGGTGCCGCCGGGCCGCTGGCTCGGTCGCGTCGAGGCGGCCCGCGGCGAGATCGCCTTCTTCCTGGTCGGCGACGGCACCGAGAAGCCGTGGCGCCTCAAGGTGCGCAGCCCGAACTTCTCCAACCTGGCGGCGCTGCCCGAGATCATCAAGGGCTGCCGGGTCGCCGACGTGGTGGCGGTGCTCTCCACGCTGGACGTCGTCATCCCCTGCATTGATCGCTAATGACCGACAACTGGATCTGGCACACCGAGCGCATCCCACCGGCCGTTACGGCCTGGCTTACGGGGCTGCTCGGCCCGGGCCTGCTCGTCGATCTGGCGAAGATGGCGATCGTCGCGGGAATCCTCGCCGGGTTCGTCTCGCTGCTGGCGCTGGCGCTGGTCTGGGTCGAGCGCAAGGTCGCGGCCCACGTCCAGCAGCGGCTCGGACCGATGCGGGTCGGGCCGCACGGGCTGCTGCAGACGCTCGCCGACGGGCTCAAGCTGCTGAGCAAGGAGAACATCACCCCGCTGGAGGCCGACCACTTCGTCTTCCACCTGGCCCCGCTGCTCTGCTTCGCGGCGACCTTCGTCGCGCTCGCCTTCATCCCGTTCGCCCCGGACATCCAGGCCGTGAACTTCAACGTCGGGCTGGTCTTCGTGCTGGGCATCGGCTCCGTCGGCGTGCTCGGGATCCTCGCCGCCGGCTGGTCGAGCAACAACAAGTGGTCGCTGCTGGGGGCGATGCGCGCCGGCGCCCAGATCATCTCCTACGAACTCTCGGCGACCATCGCCCTGCTCTCGATGCTCGTCTTCGCCGGCTCGCTGGATTTCCGCGGCATCATCGCCTCCCAGGAGGGCGGCTGGTGGATCTGGCGCGCACCGGTGGTCGGTTTCGTGGCCTTCGTGATCTACGGGATCGCCTCGACCGCCGAGTGCAACCGCACCCCGTTCGACCTCGTGGAGGGCGAGAGCGAGCTGACCGCCGGGTTCCACACCGAGTACACGTCGATCCGCTTCGCGATGTTCTTTCTCGCCGAGTTCGTCAACATGTTCGTGGTCTGCGCGATCTCGGCCACGGTCTTTCTCGGCGGCTGGATGCCCTTTCACATCGGGAACCTTGCGGGCTTCAACCGGATCGCCGACCTCATCCCCCCGTGGGCCTGGTTCTTCGGCAAGACCATGCTGCTCGTGCTCGTGTTCATGTGGGTGCGCTGGACGTTCCCGCGCCTGCGGGTCGACCAGCTGATGAACTTCGAGTGGAAGTTCCTGCTCCCGCTGGCGTTCGGCACGCTGGCCGTGGCGAGCGTGCTGGTGACGTTCGGCTGGTACTTCTTCCCCGGGTGAGGCGGCGGGCGGCGACGATGGGATTTTTCGCACGGGCGACGACGGCGGTGGGCGGACTCCTCAAGGGCATGGGGATCACGTTCGGCCACTTCGTGCGCTTCGACGAAGTCATCACCCAGCAGTACCCGGAGAACCGGGCGACGCTGAAGATGGCCCCGCGTTTCCGCGGCAAGATCCACCTGCTGCGCGACCCGGAAAGCGGCGCCCACCGCTGCACGGCCTGCGGACTGTGCGTGAAAGCCTGCCCGAACAACTCGCTGACGGTGAAGCGCGAGCGCGACCCCGAGACCAACAAGTTCAAGCTCGCCGGCTACTACTACCACTTCGAGCGCTGCACGCTGTGCGGGCTGTGCGTTGACACCTGCAAGTTCTCGGCGTTGCGGATGGGCAACGACTTCGAGAACGCCGTCCTCGACCGGCGCACCCTCACCCTGCGGCTGGACACACCCGACGGCGTGCCGCAGCCGGCCCCGGAGGCACCATGAATCTGCTCCGCAAGATGCTCGTAATCCGTGAGAATGCCAGAACAGGCGTGCTCCGTCTTGCGGGCGAGGCGCCCGCGCTATGACGCTCGAGACGTTCGCCTTCTGGATCCTCGCGGCCTACACCCTGTTCGCGGCGTATTTCGTCGTGACGGCCCGCAACCTCTTCCGGTGCGCGGTCGGTCTGGCCGCGGCCCTGATCGGCATCGCCGGACTCTATCTGCTGATGGAGGCCACGTTCCTCTCGTCGATCCAGGTCGCCGTCTACGTCGGCGGCGTGGTCGTGCTGGTCGTCTTCGCCGTCCTCATGGTCGAGGACGTCACCCAGAAGGAATTCCTGCGCTCCCCGCTCTCGCGCTGCCTGCTCGCGTCGGTCGTCGCGGAACTGCTCCTGGCGATCATCGCCGGCACCATGCTCTCCCAGGGCTTCGGCGCGCACCGGCCCCCGCACGCCTCGGCCGATGTCCGCGTCATCGGGCATGCGCTGCTCAGCACCGGGCCGGGAGGCTTCGTGCTGCCCTTCGAGGTGATCTCGCTCGTACTCGTCGCGGCCCTCGTCGGCGCGATCACCGTGGCCGGCAAGCCGGGCGACGACTACGAAAAGCCCGAGGAGGACTGATGCACCCGGGGCTCGAACACTACCTGATCCTCTCGGCGCTGATCTTCTCCTTCGGCGTCTACGGCATGCTCACCCGGCGCAATCTGGTCGCGATGTTGCTGTGCGTCGAACTGGTTCTCAACGCCGCGGCGCTGAACTTCGTCGCCTTCCACCGCTTCCTCTTCGAGGGCGACCCGGCCGGGACGGTCTTCCCGATCCTGATCATCGCGGTGGCGGCGGCCGAGGCCGCCGTGGCACTGGCCATCGTCATTGCGCTCTTCCGCCACCGGCGCAACCTCGACGTGCGCGCCGCGGACACGCTGCGGGGATGACCATCGTGCACAAGTCCGACTTTCGACGAAATGCCGAAACCGGGCATTTTCGGATCTTCTCCGCGGCGATCGAGGGATAGACGACGATGACGGGATCCTGGTTCCTCGACCACCTCTGGCTGGTGCCGCTGCTGCCGTTTCTCGGCGCGCTGCTGATCGCCCTGGTGCTGCGGCCGCTGACGAGCCCGCGCGTCTGTTCGGGCGCGGCGATCGCGGCGGTCTCCGGCAGCGCCGTCGTCGGCTGGGGCGCGGCCTTCGCCTACTTCGCGCACCACACCGGCGAAACCCTCGTGCCCTGGCAGACGCTCTGGCTGGCCTTCACGCCGAGCTTCGCCGGCAATGTCGGCGTGATCGCCGACGACCTCTCGATGCTGCTGGTCATGGTCGTCACCGGGGTCAGCCTGCTGGTGCACATCTACTCCACCGGCTATCTGCACGGAGAAGGCGGCTACTCCCGCTACTTCGCCTCCCTCAATCTGTTCACCTGCTCGATGCTCGGCCTGGTGCTCTCGGTTTCCATCCTTCAGATCTACGTCTTCTGGGAACTGGTCGGCGTCTCCTCCTTCCTGCTGATCGGCTACTACTGGGACAAGCCGAGCGCGGTCGCCGCCTGCAAGAAAGCCTTCATCGTCACCCGCTTCGCCGATCTGGGCTTCCTGCTCGGGGTGCTCGTGCTCTCGGCCTACGCCGGCGGGCTGGACTTCGCCCACCTCGCCGACCCCGCGACCATCGCGCGGCTGGAGGGCGTCACCCTGCTGGGCACCAGCGCCCTGACCCTCGCGGCGGTGCTGATCTACATGGGGGCCGCCGGCAAGAGCGCGATGTTCCCGCTGCACATCTGGCTCCCCGACGCGATGGAGGGCCCGACCCCGGTCTCGGCGCTGATCCACGCCGCGACCATGGTCGTCGCCGGCGTCTATCTGGTCGCGAGGCTGTTCCCGATCTTCTCGGCCACGCCCGAGGGCATGACGGTCGTGATGGTGGTCGGGACGTTCACCTCGCTGTTCGCCGCGGTGATCGCCGTGACGCAGTTCGACATCAAGCGCGTGCTGGCGTTCTCGACGCTCTCGCAGCTCGGCTACATGATGCTCGCCCTCGGCGTCGCGCGCATGGAGTCCCCGCTCGGGTACACGGCCTCGCTCTTTCACCTCGCGACCCACGCCTGCTTCAAGGCGCTGCTCTTTCTCGGCGCCGGCAGCGTGATCCACGCCGTTCACACCAACGACATCCGCGAGATGGGCGGGCTGCGCCGCAAGATGCCGATCACGCACGCCACCTTCCTGATTGCCTGCCTGGCGATCGCCGGGGTCCCCGGTTTTTCGGGTTTCTTCTCGAAGGACGAGATCCTCGCGGCGGCGCTGCACGGCGGGCACCCCGTGGTCTTCTCGGTGGCGCTGCTCGTCGCCGGGCTCACGGCCTTCTATATGTTCCGGATCTACTTCATGACTTTCACCGGCGAGCCCCGCGACCACCACAAGTTCGACCACGCGCACGAGTCGCCCCCGAGCATGTGGGTGCCCCTGGCGATCCTCGCGGTGCCCTCGGTGCTGCTCGGCTTCGTGCCGTTCGGCAGCTTCGTCTACCGGGGCGAGGTCGAGCACGCCGGTATCGACTTCGCGATCGCGATCCCCGCGACCCTGGCCGGCCTGGCCGGGATCGGGCTCTCCGCCCTGCTCTACGGTCGCAAGAGCGGCGCGCCGGCCAAGGTCGCCGCGAGCCTCGGCTTCGTCTACCGGGCGATCGCCGCGAAATTCTACTTCGACGAAATCTATCTGTTCGTGACGCACCGCATCATCTTCCGTTTCGTGAGCGCGCCGCTCGCCTGGTTCGACCGGCGCATCGTGGACGGCGCCATGGATCTCTCGGCGCAGGCCTCCCGTCTCGGCGGCGCCTATCTGCGGCGCATGGCGAGCGGCCGCCTGCAGACCTCGCTGCTGCTGGTCTCCGGCGGCGCGGGCCTGCTGATGCTCTTCCTGATCCTCGCGGGGCAACCCCTGTTCATTGCGCTCAGCGTCGCCGGGTACGTTGCGATCGCGGCGACCGTCGGCCGCCAGATCGTGCTGCTGCTGCTCGGCCGCACCGAACCCCTCAAGCGGATCACACGGGACTAAGGGACACTATGAAATTTCACTACAACATCCGCGCCGTCCGAGAGAATGTTAGCCTGCATAGTCTTGCGGGTGAGGCGCCCGCGTAATGGGAATCCTGACCCTCATCACGCTCGTGCCCTTCGTCGCCGTGGGCATCATCATGCTGCTGCCCGCCGAGCGGCTCAAGACGATCAAGCAGGTCGCCCTCGCCGCCGCCGGCATCGACGTCGCGCTCGCGGTCTACCTCGTCTTCGACGCCCTCGAGCGCGTCGCCACCCCCGGCCCCGCCGGGGCGCCGCCGCTCTGGCACGTCGAGCGCCACGCCTGGCTCGACCGGCTCGGCATCGAATTCTACTTCGGCGTGGACGGGGTCGCCGTGCTGATGATCCTGCTCACCGCGGTCGTCATCTTCTGCGGCGTGCTGGCGTCCTGGCGCCACGAACACCGCGGCAAGGAGTTCTTCGCCTTCCTGCTGCTGCTCGTCGGCGGCGTCTTCGGCGTCTTTGCCTCCCAGGACCTCTTTCTCTTCTTCCTCTTCTACGAGATCGCCGTGCTGCCAATGTACCTGCTGATCGGTCTCTGGGGGACCGGGCCGAAGGAGTACTCCGCGATGAAGCTGACCATGATGCTGATGGGCGGCTCGGCGCTGATCGTGGTCGGCATCCTGGTCCTCTTCTTCCAGTCCGGCTCGCCGACCTTCGCGATGGAGACCATCGCGCTCAAGGGCGTCCCGCTGGCAACCCAGGCCTGGGTCTTCCCGCTGATGTTCTTCGGGTTCGGCACGCTCGGCGGGCTCTGGCCGTTCCACACCTGGTCGCCCGACGGTCACGCCTCGGCGCCGACCGCGGTCTCCATGCTGCACGCCGGCGTGCTGATGAAACTCGGCGGCTACGGCTGCCTCAAGGTGATCTGGCTGATGCCCGAGGGCGCGAAGATGTGGGGCACCTTCTTCCTCGCGCTGACGACGGTGAACATCTTCTACGGGGCGCTCGTCGCCTGCAAGAAGACCGACCTGAAGTACATCACGGCGTACAGCTCGGTCAGCCACTGCGGTCTGGTCATCTTCGGGCTCTCGACACTCAACCAGACCGGTTTCCAGGGGGCGGTCTTTCAGATGTTCGCGCACGGCCTGATGACGGCGCTCTTCTTCGCGCTGATCGGCATGATCTACGGGCGCACGCACACCCGCTTCATCACCGAGATGGGCGGGCTGATCAAGGTCATGCCCTTCCTCGGCGTCTGCTACATGATCGGCGGGATGGCGGGCCTCGGCCTGCCCGGGCTGGCCGGCTTCATCGCCGAGATCCAGGTCTTCGTCGGCGCCTTCGCCGACGCCTCGACCTCGCATCGCGTGATGACGGTGCTCGCGGCCTCCAGCGTGGTCACGACGGCGGTCTACCTGCTGCGGGCGCTGACCAAGATGCTCTACGGCCCGCTGCAGGACCCGCACCACGCCGAGCTGACGGATGCGACGTTTGTCGAGCGCGTGCCGCTCGTGATCCTCGTGTTCTTCCTCGCCTTCGCCGGCATGTTTCCCGGCTGGATGATCAAGCTCATCGCCCCCTCAGTCGCGCCGATCGTGGCGCGGCTCGGGGCAGGGTGACGGGAGGATGGGGACGATGAGCGGGGCTTTCCAGATGATCGCGCTCGAGAGCGCCCTGACGCTGCTGGCGGCGATCGTGCTTGGTATCGGCATGGTCAACCCCAAGCGCCGGGACGGTCGCCCGGAGGCGATGACCGCCGCTATCGGCTTCGCCGTCCTCTTCGCCGGCACCTTTTTCGGGCTTTCGCCCCTGGGTGAGGCTTTCGGCGGCGCCTGGGGCGTGGGACCGCTCTCCGTGCTCTACAAGCGCCTCTTCCTGGCCGCCGGCGCGCTCACCGCGCTGCTCGCCTGTCCCAGCGGCGAGCCGAAGCCGTCGATCCCGCGCGGACGCATCGGCGAGGCACTCGGCCTGATGGTCTTCTCCGTCACGGGCATGTGCGTGCTGGTCTCCTCACGGGAGCTGGCGCTGCTCTACACCGGCCTCGAACTGGTGACGATGCCGCTGGTCGCCCTGGTCGCGTTCCACCCCCGCGAACCCCGCGGCGCCGAGGCCGGCCTCAAGTACGTCTTCACCTCGGCGCTCTCCTCGGGCTTCCTGCTCTACGGCCTCTCCTTCGTCTACGGCCTCACCGGCACCACGATGATCGCGGAGATCGCACAGCGGCTGCCGGCCGGGCCGCTGACGCTCGCGGCCCTGATCATGGTGATGGTCGGTGTGGGGTTCAAGATCTCGGCCGTCCCGTTCCACAGCTGGGCGCCGGACGTTTATGAGGGCGGCCCGGTCGTCGTCTCCGCCTTCCTCGCGGTGGCCTCCAAGGCCGCCGGCTTCGCGCTCTTCGCCAAGGTCGTCGGCGTCGCCTTCGCCCGCTCCGCCGACAGCGTCAGCCTGCTCGTCGCGCTGCTCGCGGTCGTGACGATGGCGCTCGGCAACCTGGTCGCGCTGCACCAGACCAACATCAAGCGCTTTCTCGCCTACTCGTCGATCGCCCAGGCCGGCTATCTGATGATCGGCCTGGCGCCCGGCGGCTACCGCGCCGACGCCTCCGTCGCCTTCTACCTGCTGGTCTACCTCGTCTCCTGCCTCGCGGCCTTCGGGGTCGCGGCCATCGTCGCCGGGGCCACCGGGCGCGAGGACATGCGGGAGTACATCGGTCTGTCGGAGTCGAACCCGAAGCTGGCCTTCGTGATGATGCTCTCGCTCTTCTCGCTCTCGGGCATCCCGCCGCTGGCGGGCTTCCTCGGCAAGTTCTACCTGTTCGCCGCGGCGGCCGAGAAGGGGATGGCCTGGCTCGTTCTCGTCGGCGCCGTCAACTCCACGATCTCGCTTTTTTACTACCTGACGGTGATCCGCTGGATGTACATCGAGAAGCCGACCCCGGTGCAGTCCGCGGTCCCGCCGATCCGGACTTCAAACTGCGCGGGCGCAGTTCTTGCGGTCTGCACGGTCGGGATGCTGGCGCTCGGCGTGCTGCCGCAGATCCTGCGCTGGGTCGAGTCCGCCGCCGCCGCAGGGTTCTAATACCCGGGTCGTCAGAGAGAGCTTTTTCCGCCCCGGCGGCGTTGCGGGAGGGCTGCTTGTGCGGCGGCCGCCAGGCCGCCTCCGCGCGCCCTTCCCCGCTGCCTTGCCGGAACGAAAAAATCATGCTCCCTGACGACTCGGGACCGATACGGTTGGTCACGGAAGCGGAGAGGTCGCACAGAAGGGTCCAGGTGCAAGGCGCGCGACGTGGTGGATGCTGCGACGGGCTGGTGCCCGTCGCAGGCAGCCACAAGGAGCGCAACGCCGCAGATGGGCCCTCCGGCTTATCCACTTGAGTCATGTTGCCCCAAGATGTTGTGTTACGTATCAACATTGGGAATTGCCCGCCAATCCACATTACCGTTGCGCTTTGACTTGATGCAAATAGCCCACTTCGGAGGCTACCCAGGGCGAGTAATCCCCCTGCAAAGTCCGCGTTGCCCGGTCTTTGGACTTGGCCGTGCTCTCCCGCGCCGCTGCCCCCGCACGGCAACACCACATGTAGTGGGTACATGATGGAAGTGGATAAGCCGGTGGGCCCTTATGGGCGGCCGTCACGGAAACGGCAGCGGCGCCAGCCCCGCACGGAGTTGATCAACCAGACCTCCTTTGCCTCCCGCAGCGCGGCCGGAGTCATGCGTTTCTCGCGGATCGCGGCGTTCTCCAACAACTGGCCACGGAATGTGCCCGCGAGCAGGCCGCATTCGACCGGTGGCGTCCAATAACCATCCTTGTCGCGGACGACGACGTTGGCCATCGTCGATTCCGTAACTTCGCCCTCTTCGTTCACGAGAATGACATCGTCGCAGCCCGGAGAACCGGCCAGCGCCCCCTCGTAGACCTGGCGCCTCGTGCTCTTGTGATAGAGGAACACGTCGCGGCGGCTGACCGGCTTTTGGGCGACGGCGACACGAACCCCGCGGGAGAGTCGGCGCGGCGGTGGCGAGTCGCCCAGGATCACCGCGCGCAGGCCCAGCGGCGCGACGGCCACCTCGATCGCGCCCGATTCGTCCAGCAGCAGCCGCACCCGGTGCGGTCTGCGCAGGCCGCGTGTCGCCTCGGCGAGCCGCGCGCGGATTGCGTCCGCGTCGAAGACAAACCCGAAATACTCCGCGGAATCGCCAATGCGCCGCAGATGCCGCTCGAGCAGCAGCAGGCCCGCTCCCGGCGTCCAGGCCAGCGTTTCGATGAGTTGGAACGGCGGTGGCAGGCCCCCCAACACCAGCGTCTTGGTCCGGCACTCGTCGTACTCCGCGCCGGCGCGGGCGTCCCAGACGATGCCGCTGCCGGTCCCGTACTCGGCAAGGTTCTTCTTGCGATCCACCACGAGCGTGCGGATTGCCACGTTCATCCAGCCGCGACGCCCCGGGCCGAGGACCCCCACGCACCCGGTGTAGATGCCGCGCGGAGTCCGCTCGATCTCCTTAATGATCTGCATGGTCCGCACCTTGGGGGCGCCGGTGATCGACGCCGACGGGAGAAGCGCGCTCAGAATCCCGTCAAGCGGCGCGGCGGTCTCGGCGCAGACGGTCGAGGTCATCTGCCAGAGCGTCGGGTAGCGCTCGGTCTCCCAGAGGCGGGGCACCCGGACCGTGCCCACCCGGGCGATCCGCCCCAGGTCGTTGCGCACCATGTCGACGATCATCACGTTCTCGGCGCGCTCCTTCTCCGAGGCGCGCAGGCCGGCGGCCAGCAGGCGGTCCTCGACCAGCGTCAGCCCGCGCGGCGCAGTGCCTTTCATCGGGCGGCAGGTCAGCAGATCGCCCTCGAGCCGAAAGCACAACTCGGGGGAGGCCGAAAGCACCGCGAACCTCCCGGCGTCGATGAAGGCGGCATACCGTGACTGCTGGGCACGCGCAAGGGCGGCGAAGCGCGCGAGCGGGTCGCCCAACCACGGCGCGCGCAGCCGGTAAGTGTAGTTGACCTGGTAGGTGTCTCCCGCCGCGATGTGCTCGTGGATGCCGGCCACCGCGCTGCGGTAGAGCGCCGGGCCCGGGGCGCCCCGCCAGGCCGGACGATACGGCGCCGCGGCAGGCGCGATCGCGGGCGGCGCGGCGGCTTCGCCCCGCGCGAACAACGCGAACCACGCCAGCGGGACCGGGCCGGGCCGGCGGACCGCGAGCGCGGTATCGAACGCGGGCGACGCCTCGTACGCGATCCAGCCGACGGCCACCCGTCCCGCGAGCGTCTGGCGTCGCACTTCGGCAACGAGCGGCAGCACGTCGCAGATCCTCGTCGCGGACAGCACCCCGAGCGGGTCGCGGTACCGCAGCCAGCCGGCGCCGCTCGCGCGACCGTCGGTGGTCAGCGCGTAGACCGGATAACGGACTTCGGCGGTGCCCTGCACCTGCCTCCCCGCCCGCACCGTGCAGCCTGCCTGGCTACTGCAGCAGCAGGGCGCCGGCCCCGGCGGCGAGAATCATGCCGGTGCCGAGCAACACCCGGCGGCGCAACGCCGATGAGCCCAGGGCCGCTGCCAGCCCGCACTTGACGAGCGTGTTCGACAGCGCCGCGATCACGATGGCCGCCGTCGCGGTCGACTCCGAACCGCCGTCGCGGGCGAACTTCGCCATCGAGAGCGTGACGGCGTCCACGTCCGTGAGTCCCGCCAGCCCGGCGACAACCAGCTGCCCCTGCCCCGGGGCGTGCCGCTCGACGACCTTGAAGCCCACGAGCACCAGGGCGAAGAAGAGCGCGAACTTCACCGCCTCGGTGAGGCTGAAGGGGCTGCGCAGGATGACCTCGCCGCCGTTGACGGCCACCGATGTCGCCCGCCGATAGAGCCACCAGGCGAGGAGCCCCGCGCCGGCGCCCATCGCGGCGAACGGAGGCGCGATCTGCCCGACGAGGCGGGCGTTGACGACCACCACCTCAACCACCACGCGCACGAACATCACGGCCCACGAGAGCAGGATGCCGCACGCGAGGGCGTCGCCGTCTGCGGCCGCCCCGGCCTCCCGGCTGCGCCGTGAGAACGAAAGCGTGATGGCGGTCGAGGAGACGAACCCGCCGGTCACCCCGGTGAGCGCTGTCCCGCGTCCGGTGCCGAGCCAGCGCGTGGCGATGTACCCGATGAGCGAGAGCGATGAGATCAGCACGACCAGCAGCCAGAGCGAGTACGGGTTGAGCGCATCCCACGGGTCGATCGTCCGTCGCGGCAGCAGCGGCAGCACGACGAACGAGGCGATGAGCAGGCGCAACCCGGCGTACAGCTCCTCGGGATTGATCTTGCCGACCATCCCGTGGAGCGGCTCCTTGAAGGCCAGCAGGGCCGCGGTGACAATCCCCAGCGCGGCCGCGAGGCCGGGGTGGCCGAGCACGCTCATGCCGCCCAGCAGACAGACTGCCAGCGCCGCGCCTTCCGTCGTGACGCCGATCGCCTCGGAGCGCGCGCGGGTCGTCGTGATGTAAGCGACCAGCAGCGTGCCGACGACCAGCGCGAGGGTCGTGGCGAAGATCAGCTGGCTCTCCAGCTCCCGGGAGAGCCAGCCCGCCAGCGCGCCGACCAGCGCGATCAGCGTGAAGGTGCGGATGCCCCCGATGCCGAGACTGCCCTCGGTCCCCTTGTGCTTCTCGCGCTCGGTGCCGACGAGCGCGCCGATGAGTATCGCCATCGCGAAGTTCCGGATCACGACCGGATCGAATGACTGTTCCACGCCGCCGCTCCTGTTCAGCCGGGTACCACGTTCGCCAGCAGAGCATACCAGAGGACGCGCGCGCCGGACCGTTCAGTGCGCATAGAACCCGCCACTTGAGAGAATTTCGAGCAGCGTCAGAAATGCCGCGTGCCCGCGCATGGTGCCGAAAGAGCCGGTGCGGTCGCGCAACCGCAGGTACGTCGCCTCCCGGTCGAGGATACTCTGCGGGGTGATCACCCGCAACGGGAAGGACGCGGCGCTCATGCGGTGATTCTTCGGCCGCAGTCCCGGCTTGTCAAGGCTCCGGTCGGACCCGCGCTCCGGGCGCCCGGGTCTTGACAACACCTCCTGCGGCAGACACATTGTCCGCAACGGACTGTTTTGTGTTCGCGCTTCCGATGCCGGCGGGAGACCCATGGACAGAGTCGTATTCGACCTGCGGGCCTTTCACGACCAGATCCTCGGCAGCGGCGCGCTGCCGCTGGACATCCTCGACGCGCGGCTCCGGGGCTGGGTTACCGCGCGCCGCAACGCGACGAACTGAACCGGGAGGTCGGACATGACCAGGAGCATCGATCGCAGGCGGTTTCTTGTTGCGGGTCTGACAGCGGGTCTGACAGCGGGGCTGACTACGGGCCTGACGGCGCTGCTCGCCGCCGCTCGCGCGGTCGAGCGGTCGGTCTGCGCGAGCACTGAAGACAACCCCGAAGGGCCCTTCTATCTCCCGGGCGCGCCGTTTCGCAGCCAGCTTGCGCCGGCGCGAGAGCCCGGCGACCGGCTGCGGATCGCGGGCCGGGTACTTGGCGGACCGGACTGCGAACCGCTCGCGGGAGCCGTCGTGGACGTCTGGCACGCGAGCAGCGACGGTTTCTACGCCGGTCTCGAGGCACCAAAGCCGCTCAAGCCGGAGGACTATCACTTCCGGGGCCGGATCCGGACCGCGCAGGACGGCAGCTACGCCTTCGACACCGTCGTCCCCGGCGCGTATCGGGTCGATCGCGAGCGGATGCGCCCGCGGCACATCCACTACACCGTCAGCCACCCTTCGTGCAGGAGCCTGACAACGCAGCTGTACTTCGCGGAGGACCCGCTCCATGCCGGGGACCCGATGGTCAAGCCTTCGCTGATCATCCCACTGCTGCGGCAAGGCGGCACGGGGGCGACCGCCGCCTTCGAGGGCACGTTCGACATCGTGCTGATCGCGACCTGAGCGCCGGCCACCCGACGCCGTTCCTCCGGACCAGCAATGCCGAGGAGCTCACGCCACCCCCTCGAGCTCCCCGACCATGAAGAACGCCTCCTCGGGCAGTTCGTCGGCCCGCCCGGAGACGATGGCGCGGCACCCGGCGATGGTCGCGGCGAGCGGCACGTGCCTGCCGGGGCGCCCGGTGAACTCTTCGGTCAGAAAGAACGGCTGGGTCAGGAAACGTTCGAGCCGACGCGCCCGTTTGACCACCAGGCGGTCCTCGGCGGAGAGTTCCTCAATGCCGAGCATCGAGATCAGATCGAGAAACTCCCGATAGCGCGCCAGGTGCTCGCGCACCGCTCCGGCGACCCCGTAGTGCTCCGGGCCGACGTCCTCCGGGTTGAGGAACTTGGAGGTCGACAGCAGCGGGTCCACAGCCGGGTAAAGCCCCTTCGCGGCGATCTGGCGCGAGAGCACCACCGTCGTGTCCAGGTGCGGAAAGACGCTCGCGACCGCCGGGTCGGTGATGTCGTCCGCCGGGATGTAGATCGCCTGAACCGAGGTGATCGAGCCGCTTTTCGTGGAGACGAGGCGCTCCTCGATCTCCGAGAGCTCGGCCGTCAGCGTCGGCTGGTAGCCGACCCGCGAGGAAATCCGCCCGAGCAGCACCGAGACCTCGTTGCCCGCCTGGATGAAGCGGTAGACGTTGTCCATCAGAAACAGCACGTCCTTGCCCAACTCTTCGCGCGCGAACTCGGCCATCGTCACCGCGGTGAGCGGGACGCGAAAGCGCATCCCCGGGGATTCGCACATCTGCCCGAAGACCAGGATCGCGTGCTTGAGGATTTCCTTGCTCTCCATCTCCTTCCACAGCTCGTGCCCCTCGCGCATGCGCTCACCGACCCCGCAGAAGATCGAGATCCCCGCGTAGACCTAGGCGACCTTGTAGATGAACTCCATCAGCAGCACGGTCTTGCCGACGCCCGCGCCGCCGAACAGGCCGACCTTGCCGCCGCGCGGGAAGGGGGCGAGCAGGTCGATGATCTTGATGCCGGTCTCCAGGATCCCCGTCGCCGGAATCTGCAGCTGCAGCGATGGCGGCGGCGCGTGGATCGGGCGGCGGACGGCATCCCGGGGGGGCGCCACGCCGTCGCTCGGTTCGCCGAAGAGATTGAAGACCCCGCCGAGGCTCCCGGCGCCGACCGGGATGCGCAGGGGGCCGCCGGTGTTGCGCACCGCCAGGTCGCGCCGCAGGCCCTGTGTCGACCCGAGCGCGATCGTCCCTGTTCATGAGGCGATTCTTCGGCCGGGTTCCGTGCTTGTCAAGGCTTCGGCGCCTGGCCCGCACCGAACGGCCACCGCCCGGAGACCTTCCGCGTGTCGACCGCCTCGAAGCGTCCCGCCCGGAGAAGCTCGACGAGATTCTCCGCAGTCACCGGCTCCGAAAATACCGTGTAGCAGGAGCCCACCTCGGCTGGCGCGTGGGCATCGGAGCCGCCGGTGCAGGGCAGCCGCTGCCGCGAGGCGGCCTGGACCGCGCGCTGATTGAGCGCCGCGCTGTTGCACCCGTTGTGCCCCTCGACCGCCGCGATCCCCGGCAGCGTGAGAATCAGGTCCCCGAAGCCGCTGCCGGGGCGGTAGGGATGCGACGGTATGGCCACGCCCCCCGCCCGGTTCACCGCCCGGACCAGCACCTGCGCCGCCGGGTAGTCCAGGCCGAGGCGGTCAGTGTCGACGCCGAAGACGAGACAGTGCCCTTCGGCTGCGGAGAACTCGACGGCGCGCAGAACCAGGATCTGCTTCCGGTAGCGCTCGATCAACGGCTCGAGCGGCTCCGAGGCCGCGTACGAGTAATGCTCGGTGAAGGCGAGCCCCTGGAGCCCGAGTTCGATGGCCCGGGAAATGGACTCTTCGGGCTCCGCGCGGTTGTCGCCGCTCAGCAGCGAGTGAACGTGCAGATCGATGCGGCAGAATGCGGCGCTCATGGAAGTGCGGATCATAGATCAGCCGTGCCTGCCGGTCAATGGAACAGCGGGGACCCAGATCCGCGCGCACGCGCGGATCCAGCAGCAGAAAAGGCATTTCAACGCTGAAAATGCTGGGTTTCTTGCAGGAAGCACGGCGTGGCAGAAGTCAAGCAGCGCTTGAAGCATGCCTTGCGATCAGATAGGGGCAACGACTTGGATAAGCCGGACCAGATGACAAGCCTGACGCTCCTGATCCGCTCGTTACGCGCGGATTGGGGGGGAGTGCGGTATTCCTTCAGTGAGGGGTGGCAAGATCAGTACCGTTCGCCCTGAGCCTGTCGAAGGGCGCTTGTGGATAGGGCAAATTTCCGTTCATGGTTCGACCGTTCGTCAAGCTCACGGCTCACCACGAACGGAAAGAGTTTCCGCACTTCACTAAAGGATTACGTAAGTACGCGGCGTGTCGGTAGAGTGTGGAGCGGTTGTAATAATCCGCCGATGCGGCCATATTCCGGGCATGTGCTCGCGAGTCGGCAATCCCGTGACGCCCCGGTCCCCCCACAGCGGCATCCCGAAGACCGCGGCCCTTCCCGCCACCCGCGAGGAGATGCTCGCGCGCGGCTGGGCGCAGCTCGATGTCCTGATCGTCACCGGAGACGCCTACGTCGATCACCCCTCCTTCGGCGCGGCGATGATCGGCCGCGTGCTGGAGGCCGAGGGGTGGCGCGTCGGGGTCATCGCGCAGCCCGACTGGCGCTCTGCGGCCGCCCTGCAGATCATGGGCCGCCCGCGGCTGTTCTGCGGCGTGACCGCGGGCAACCTCGATTCGATGTTGGCGAACTACACGGCCGCCCGTCACAAACGCCGCGAGGATGACTACACCGCCGGGGGCCTGCCGGGACGGCGCCCTAACCATGCCGCGGCGGTCTACGCCCAGCTGGCGAGAGGTGCCTTCCCCGGGCTGGCGATCGTGCTCGGCGGGATCGAGGCCAGCCTGCGTCGTGTGGCGCACTACGACTTCTGGGAGGACAAGCTGCGGCCTTCGATCCTGCTCGACGCCAAGGCGGACCTGCTCGTCTACGGCATGGGCGAGAGCGCCGTTCGGGAGATCGCCCGCCGGATCGGCGCGGCCGCGGAGTCGGAATCGGCACCCGATCTCGCCGCCATTCGCGGGACCGCCCGTCTGCTTGGCACCAAGGCCGCCGCTGTCCTGCCGCTCGCCGGCGCCATTGTCCTCCCCAGCTGGGAGCAACTCGGGACGGACAAGGCCCGGCTGCTGGATGCCACCCGACTCGTTGAGGCCGAGCAGAGTCCGCTGTGTGGCCGGCGGCTCCTGCAATTCCACGGCGCGCGCGCGGTAGTTGTCGAGCCCCCCGCTTTGCCGCTGGCTGAAGCGGAACTGGACGCCCTCTACGACCTGCCGTTCACGCGGCTGCCGCACCCGGCCAACACCGCGCCAATCCCGGCCTTCACGATGATCCGGGATTCGGTGACGATCGTGCGCGGGTGCGCGGGCGGCTGCAGCTTCTGCGGCCTCGGCCTGCACCAGGGCAAGCTCATCGCCAGCCGCAGCGAGGCCTCGATCCTGCGCGAGCTCGGGAGGCTGGCCGCGGCCCCGGGCTTCCACGGCACCGTGAGCGATCTGGGCGGCCCGAGCGCGAACCTCTACGGGTGCCGCAACGGCGTCGACGACGCCTGCCGCGCCTGCCGCCGGCCCAGCTGCCTCTTCCCGGCCCGCTGCGGCCATTTCAAGATCCTCGAAGAGCCGGCCATCGGCGTGCTGCGCAAGGCCCGGGCCGTTCCCGGCGTCAAACACGTTTTCGTGCAGTCGGGGATCCGCATGGACGTCGCGCTCAGCACGCCGGCCTACCTGCGCGAGCTGGTGCGCCACCACGTGTCGGGCCACCTCAAAGTTGCGCCGGAGCACCTCGACCCGGCGGTGCTGCGGCGCATGCGCAAGCCCGGCGGCGTCTTCGAGCCGTTTCTGGAAGCGTTTCAGAGAGAAAGCGCGGCCGCGGGAAAGGAGCAGTACCTGGTGCCGTATTTCATCTCCAGCTTCCCCGGTTGCACGCAACGGGAGATGCGCACGGTCGAGAGCTACCTGCGCTCCAGCCGCTGGAGCCTGCAGCAGGTCCAGGACTTCATCCCGCTGCCGATGACGCCGGCCGCAGCCATGTACGTGACGGGGCTCGACTACGAGACGGGCGCGGCGATTCCCGTGGCGCGGGGCGCCGGCGAGCGGCAGCAGCAGCGTGCGGCCCTCGGTCCGGCGCCGCGCAGACAGAGCCGCTGAACAGATCCGCAATCCGCCTCAACAGGTGCCGAACCGCACCCGCCGAGGTCCCTGCGTGCAGGCCGCGCGACGTTCAGCGGCCCGCACGGCCGTCGATGATGGCGCGCAGCTTGCGGGAGAGCCGCGGCAGATCGTAGGGCTTCTGGATGAAATCGTCGCAGCCGCGCGCAATGATTTCGCGGGCCTGGCTGTCGATGCTGTAGCCGCTCGAGAGCAGAACCCCGATCCCCGGGTCGATCTCGCGCAGCCGGTCGAATGTCTCGCCCCCGGAGAGCCCCGCCATCACCATGTCGAGCACGACCGCGTCGACCCGGCCGCGGTGGGCACGGAGCAGCTCGACGGCCTGCTCGCCGCTCGGCGCGACCAGAACCGTGTAACCGAGGTACTCAAGGAGCCCCCGGCCCACGCTGAGGATCATCGGTTCGTCGTCCACGAGCAGCACCGTCCCGGCGCCGGGCGCAGTACCCGCGGGAAGCGAGGGCGGCGCCACGATCGGCTTGTCGGAAGCCGGGAGCATGATCGTGAAGGTCGCGCCGCGCCCGGGAACACTCTCGACGGCGATGGAACCGCCGTGAAAGCGAACGGTCCCGTAGGCGGAAGCGAGCCCGAGCCCGGTCCCCCGTCCCCGGTCCTTGGTGGTGAAGAACGGCTCGAAGATCTGCTCCCGCACTTCAGGGTCGATGCCGCAGCCCGTGTCCCGCACGGTGATCTGGACATAGCGTCCGGGAGCGATCGCGGCCGCGGCGGCCTGCGTCGCATCGAGGTGCTCGTTCCGCGTCTCGACGAACAGGTCACCGCCAGCGGGCATCGCCTGCCAGGCGTTGACGAAGAGATTGAGCAGCACCTGCTCGATCTGCGCCCGATCGATCTCCACCGTGGCCGGGTCTGCGGCGTATACGGCATGCACCTGGATCTCTTTCCAGGTCCGGCCGAACAGCTGCAAGCTTGCCCGGACGAGGCCGTTGAGGTCGGTCGGGACCAGGTTGTACTGTCCCCCCTGAGCGAATCCGAGAATCCTGCCCGTCAGCTCGGCGCCGCTCTCGACGCAGTGCTCGATCTCCTCGAGGCGCGCCCGCAAGGGACTCGCCGGCGCCAGTCCCTGAAGCAGCAGGGACGTGTTTCCCTGGATGCCCATGAGGATGTTGTTGAAGTCGTGGGCGATCCCTCCGGCCAGCGTGCCGATGGAGCGCATCCGCTCCGCGGCGGCGAGCTGCGCTTCCAGCCGCTTCTGGTCGCTGATGTCACGAATGAAGTTCAGGCTCGCCGGCCGCCCCTTCCAGTCGATCGCGACCGAGTTCAGCTGCGTCCAGAACGAGGTGGCGTCCTTGCGCAGCATCCGCAGCGGATAGGTTGAGGGGACCTGCTCGCCGCGCAGCCGCCGCGCGTGGCGGTCGGCAACCAGCTCGCGATCCTCCGGCGCGACGAAGTCCAGCATGCTGCGGCCGACCACGTCGCGGGCCTCCCCGTAGCCGGCCATCTGGATCACCCGCCGGTTGGCGAAGAGAACCCTGCCATCCTGCGCGATGAAGATCCCGTCTCCGGCGTTCTCGACCAGCAGCCGGTACTGCTCCTCGGATTCCCGCAGCTGCTTCTCCGAGCGCTTGCGCTCCGCGATGTCGAGAAAAAGCGCCGCCATCATCCCGGGGGCGGTGCGAAAGGCGAATACCTCGAACGCGCCGCGGATGCGCTCGTCCTGGTAGTCGATCTGCTCCGTGTGCCAGGACTCCCCGGTGGCGGCGACGCGGCGATACGTCTCCGGGACCGCGGTTCCCGCGAGGGCAGGGAAGCACTCCTCGATCGGCCGACCGACGAGCGGCCCGTGATCGATGCCGAGAATCCAATCGGCGGCCGGGTTCGCCCCGGCCAAGAGCAGGCGGCCGTCCGCCTCAAGCTGGTACAGATGCACGCCCATCGGCAGGGCCTTGACGACGGCTTGGAACATCCCCTCGGAGCGCTCGAGCGACCCTTCCGCCCGCTCACGGGCGGTGCGCTGCTCCGCCAACTCGGCCCGGCAGGCGCGCAACTGCTCTTCGAGAGTCACCGGAGACGTCGGATCACCCACGAACGGAATTCTTTCACAGTTTGCAGGATTTGTCTCCC
>JANOHV010000083.1:0-15811 GCA_031406795.1 Candidatus Rokuibacteriota bacterium | reverse complement strand
CCCGAGCAGGCGCCCGTTTGCATTCAGTCAGGCTTCCCGACTAGAATCACGGCCAATGAAACAATGACGGTGGCAATGACCATCCGGGACGTGCGGGCGGCCCGGCCGCCCTCCAGACTGGCGGAGTGATGGACAAGAGCGCAAAGATCTATGTCGCCGGCCACCGCGGCCTCGTCGGCTCCGCGATACTCCGGCGTCTGGAGGCTCTCGGCTATCGCAACTTCGTGCTGCGCACCCACGCGGAACTCGAGCTCGAAAACCAGGCGGCGGTGCGCGGCTTCTTCGCTGTCGAACGCCCGGAGTATGTCTTTCTCGCTGCCGCGAAGGTTGGCGGGATCCACGCGAACAGCACGTATCCAGCGGATTTCATCTACAACAACCTCCTGGTTGAGGTGAATATCGTCCATGCGGCCATGACGCACCGGGTCCGCAAGCTCCTTTTCCTCGGCTCCTCCTGCATCTATCCCAAGTTCGCCCCGCAGCCGATGCGCGAGGAGCACCTCCTCACCGGTGAACTCGAGCCCACCAACGAGGCCTATGCCGTGGCCAAGATCGCCGGGATCAAACTCTGCGAGGCCTTCAACCGGCAGTACGGCACCGATTTCATCTCGGTGATGCCGACGAACCTCTATGGGCCGCACGACACCTACGACCCGCTCAACTCGCACGTCCTGCCGGCTTTGATCCGGCGCTTTCACCTCGCGAAGCTGTTGATGGAGGGGACGCTGGCTGCGCCGGGCGCGGCGGCGGTCGGCCCCAAGTCTCTTGACCTCTCGCGGGAGGGGATCGCGGCCGACGGGACCGTGGTGACCGCATGGGGCACGGGTTCGCCGCGCCGCGAGTTCCTGTACAGCGAAGACTGCGCCGATGCCTGTATCCATCTGATGAACACCTACGACGGCCGCGGCATCGTGAACATCGGCACGGGGGAGGACATCACTATCCGCGAGCTGACTGAATTGGTCGCGGAGACCGTCGGTTATCGCGGCGAAGTGCGCTGGGACGCCACAAAGCCCGACGGCACGCCCCGCAAGCTGCTCGATGTCTCGAAACTCCATTCCCTGGGGTGGCATCACCAGACCGGCTTGCGCGAGGGGATCGCGCGCACGTATCGGTCCTTCCAGGCCTCACCCGAATCCCGGGTCTGACGCCGGTCGGCTGTGCCCTCGGCGCTCAGCGACGCGATGCGGTGTCGAGCGCTACGTCGAATGCTCGCAGGTAGCTCGCCGTCATCCGGTCGCTGCCGTACTCGCTTCGGATCAGCCTTCGGCCGGTTTCGCCGAGCCGACACCGGAGTGCGGGGTCGGCAAGCAGTTCACTGATCCGCTGAGAGAAGGCCGCGACATTCCCCGGGGAACAGAGGAAACCTGTCTCCCCGTCCCGGACGACCGCCGGCAGGCTCCCGACCGCCGAGGCGACGACCGGCTTGCCCCAAGCGAGCGACTCCAGCGCCACCAGTGGCAATCCGTCGACCAGGGAGGGGATGACTACGAGGTCCGCCCTGCGCATCAGTGGCCGCACGTCCGCTACGAAGCCCGGCGTGAAGAAACGGTCTTCCAGGCCGGCATCGCGGATCAGCGAACGGACTTCGTCCCAGAGAGGACCCTCCCCCGTCATCATGAAGTTCACTGCAGCGTCGCGAGAGAGTTCGCGCGCGATGCGCACGAACAACTGCGGTCCCTTCTCTTCCGACATTCTTCCAAAGAACGCCACGATCGGGACTTCCGGCAGCCAATCGGCCGGCAGGTTCGCCATCGCCGCCGCCACGGACTCGGGGAGGGCGATGCCGTGCGGTATGGTCACCACCCGCGTCGGGTCCTCGCCGTGCCCGGACACGAGAACGTCCCTGAGCGCCTCCGAGGGGACGATGGTGAGGTCGATCTCTTCCCGGTAGTAGCGGTTGGCCTCCAGGTGGCCGACGTCGTTGAAGAGTTGATCGACCACCGCCATGCGCGGGCGGTGGGCCCGGAGCGCCGGCAGCAGGCTGTAGACGAATCTGCTGCCGACGAGCAGCAGGGTGTTCACCTGGTAGCGCTCGACGAGGTAACGCACGAACTCGTTCCGGTGTTCACCGTTCGAGAACAGTTCAACGAGATCGTAGACGTGCGGCGTGATCATTCGAAAGATCTCCGGCACGCTCGGCATGGTACCCGGCAGCGCATCGCTGGTCGTTATGATGAGACGCCGCCCGCGGTCTACAAGCTCTTTCCCCAGAGTCGTCAGGAGTTGCTCCGCACCGCCGACCGTGATGAACGGAAGGGCGAAGAGAACGGCGTCCGTGCGCGCAGAGAACCTGCGGGGCGCCAGGATGTTACAGAAACCGTCCTGAATCTCGAGGCTCGCGGCGATGGCCCGCGCGGGACGTCCATGCTCGATGAGCGACCGGTTCGCCTCGAGGATCTGCTCCGCCTGGAACTTGGCGCTGGAGGTGGAGGTTTGCGTCAGACCGGCCGCGTGGACCCGGTAATTCAACAGCGGAGCCCGGATGCCCATGACCCGGCATCCGTGACCAAGGACACGCGTCCAGAACTCCCAGTCTTCGGGCACATGCTGGTCCCCGAGGCCCCAGTCCCGATACCCGCCGACTTCGGCCCAGGCGCTCCTCTTGAACAGCGCCACCGTGGAGACCGCATTCTCGCGCGCGATTTCAGGGAATCGCGCATTCGCAATCGGCCAGACCTCGTCGGAGGCGCCGAAACACCGCACCGAGGGGTAAACCAGATCATACCCGAAGCGTTCGGCGAGGAAGATCGCGACTTCCAGGTAAATGAATTCCAGGAGGTCGTCCGCGTCCAGGCAGCAGACATAGCGCCCTCGGGCGTGGCCGATGCCGAAGTTGCGGTTGCCTCCTGCGAGGTGGCGCTCGCTGCGGTAGAGGAATGATGTCCGCGGAGGGGCCGCCGCCTCCAGCCCGCGGACTGCCGCGAGGCTCGCGGGATCGGTGGAGCCGCCCTCGACGACGATCACCTCGACGTCTTCCCATGTCTGGAGCAAGACCGTCTCGAGCGACTCTCGAAGCTGCCCGCCATAATTGAAGCACGGGATGACGACCGATACGAGCGGCAGCTCGGCCGGCCACACGGTGTTGAGTCTGATCTCGGCGCGATCCGCGGCGGGCTGCGGTGAGCCCTCGCAGCTGGCGGCAGGAGGCGTCGGGGGTACCGGATGGGGCCAGGCCCGGCCCTCTCCTCTCCCTGCGAGCGCATAGTGCGCCAGCGGGTTGACCCCTGCCGCGGCCACATCCGGATAGTCTCTGAGATACCCCCGGCTGCCGTCTTCCTGGGAGACCACCCGGCCTTCGAGGAAGCCCTTCAGTAGGTAGTGGAGGGCCGCTGGCTGCCCGGCCGCCAGCACATCCGGGTTCCTGGCGAGGTACCAGCCGGCGTCGAAGTGCCGTCGCCATGTCCTGAGAGCATCAGGATGGAGGGCGATCCGGATACCAAGCCAGAGTTGGCGGAGCTGGGTCCGTCGATCCTTGCCTCCGGTGATGATGCCCGCGACAAGGAGAGCGCCCCGGAGCAGGCGGATGGTCCGGCCTCGTTCCGCGTGTATCGGACCGCATTCACGCTCCCTCGAAGCTGACAACTCCTCAGGGTCCATTCCGTGGCGCGTCCTCAGCAGGGTGCGCAGTTGACCGGATAGCTCTCTGGGCACTCCTGCGCCAAAGCCAGGGTCCTTGTCATGTCGGCGTAGATGAGGGGTACGTCGTACCCGGTGCGCCCGCCGGGGATCTGATTCTCCCTGACCACCGAGAAGTCGAGCCCCGCCTCGGCGAGCATCTTCCCGAGCAGAGCGCGCATGGTCATCGGGACCCCGCTGGCGACATGGTAGACCTCCCCCGCGCGACCCCGCTCGGCAATCAGCCGCACGTGCGCCGCCGCGTTCTCGACGTCCACATAGTCCCGTTGCGCCTCGAGGTTGCCGACCGCGATCTCCCGCGTCTCGCCGCGGAGGACCTGAGCGATCTGGCGCTGCACGCGCCCGACGAACAGACGCTCGGAGAGGCCGGGTGCGAAGAGGTTGAACAGGCGCGCGACGACGACGTCCGCCTGCCGGGCATGGGCATAATAACAGGCGATTTGCGTCTGAAAGGATTTCGTGACGCCATAGACCGAAACGGGCCTGAGCACGCGATCCTCCCGGATCGGATTCTCCTCGGGCGAGACGAGTCCGTACTCGGCCGCACTCCCGATGAGGACGACGCGAGCTTTGATTTCTTCCCGGACTGTCGCGTCGAGGATGTGCTTCGCACCCAGGGCGTTGGCGGCCAGGTCCTGAGCGAAGTTGTTGCTGAAAGTCCCGGCCAGGTGAAGAATCAAAGAAGGACGGATGTCGGCGAGCAGGCGCCGCACGTCATCCTCCCCGGTGAGGTCGCACGTGCGATGGCGACCCGCCGCGCCCGGGAAGCGGTCAACGCGCCAGACGGGCCCTTGAGCGTCGGCCTCGAGTCGCGCGCACACGAAACGGCCGAATGACCCCGAGGCGCCCGTGACGAGCACGCTCATTTCGAGCCGATGCCGAGACGTCTTGCGAGTTCTTCGAAGTTGTCGTTCGCGTACTGGTAATCGTCGGGGCGGCCGATGTCCAGCCAGTAGCCGAAGAACGGCTGGATCGCGATCGGGCTGCCATTCCTGATTGCGTCGAGCATCAGGTTGTCGAATCCGTAGGCCTCGCCGCGCGGCAGTCCTTCGACGACGCTGCGATTGAGGCAGTAGATCCCCATGCTGACGTCAAACGGATAGGAGGGCTTTTCCTGAAAGCCGGTCAGGCGATGGGCGTTGTCGTACGTGAGCACGCCGAAATCGATTTTCACCTCCCGCCGGTAGGCCGAGACCGAGGCCATTGCATCGCTGGCCGCGTGAGCGTTGAAGAATGCGGCGTAGTCCAGGTCGCAGAGGATGTCACCGTTCATGACGAGGAACCGCTCGGGCAAATCGTCGATCAGGGTCAGCGGACCGATTGTCGAGAGCGGCCGGTCTTCGAGCGAGTAGTCCAGGCGAATCCCCCAACGGGAACCATCGCCGAAGTAGGCCATGATGAGGTCCGCGAGGTGGTTCACCGCCAGGGTGACCCTCGTGAAGCCGGCACCGGCGAGCTGCATGAGAATGATCTCGAGGATGGAATACTGCCCGCCGAGCGGCACGAGCGGCTTCGGGATAAGCGTGGTGTACGGGAGCAGGCGCGTCCCCTTGCCACCGGCGAGAATCACAGCGCGCATCGGTCCCCCTAGACGTTGTAGAGCCAGGCCTTGTACTTCGCGAGGTTGCCCGGTTCCCGGAACCAGGCCACGGTATCCTTGAGGCCTGCCGCCAGATCATAGCGTGGCTGCCACCGGGTCAGACGGGTGAGCTTTGCGTTGTCCCCGATGAGGCGGAAGACTTCCGATTTCTCCGGGCGCAGACGCGCCGCCTCCTCGACGATCCGGGCCTCGGGGTTGAGTTCCGAGATCAGGATCGAGGCAACATCCCCGACCGAGTGCTCCCTCCCCGTGGCGATGTTCACTTCCTCGCCGATCACGTTCGGCGCGTCGGCCAGCTCCAGGAAGCCCTGGACCGTGTCCTTCACGTAGTTGAAGTCGCGCGTGGGGCTCAGACTGCCCAGACGGATGGTCGTCTCCCCGCAGAGCAATTGGGTGATGATCGTGGGAATCACGGCCCGCGCCGATTGGCGGGGACCGTAGGTATTGAAGGGACGGACCGTCACCACCGGGGTGTCGAAGGAGCGGTAAAAGGACTCGGCGAGCCGGTCCGCACCGATCTTCGTCGCGCTGTACGGCGACTGCCCCTGACAGGGATGCTTCTCGTCGATCGGGGCGTACTGCGCGGTCCCGTACACCTCCGAGGTCGAGGTTACCAGAACCCGGCTGACGTTGTGCCTGCGGGCGGCCTGAAGGACATTGAGGGTCCCCCGGATATTCGTGTCGACGTAGGAATCCGGCGAATGATACGAGAATGGAATGGCGATCAGTGCGGCCAGATGGAACACGAGGTCGCACCCCCGCATCGACACCTCGACGCCATTGGGATCCCGGATGTCGCCCGCGAAGACTTCGATCTCGTCCAGCACGGCCCGCGGGAGCGTATCAAGCCAGCCCCAGCTGTTGAAGGAGTTGTAGAAGACGAAGGCCTTGAGCTTGCAGCCGCTGGCGACGAGCGCTTCCGCGAGATGGCTGCCGATGAAGCCGTCCGCCCCGGTCAGCAGGACTTTCTTCCCGTTCAGTGACATCAACAGCCTCCCTGGCTGACGGACCTGCAAGTATCGGGGTCCATTGCGGCACGATTCGAAACCTACTTGTTCCTGATAATTATGATATGCGAAAGACAAGATCAAGACAAGGCTTCGACGTCCGGCGAGATCCTCCCAGTCGCCTGATTTCTTGCCTCCTGCGCCTTCAGCCTGCGGCTGTCCCGGCAGGTGCCCCGTCTCCCCGACCAGGAGTTGCCCTGCAAAATGCAGCCAATCCTCCGGCGCGGACTTGGATGTCTTATTCCGAGCTTCGGCATGTACTATTCGACGCTACCCGAGACGATTTTGGAGAGTTTTTATGATGTTCGCGAGCGATTCTGATCCGGAAACAACGCGTCGGCACTTTCAAAAACAAACCACGATGTCGTCTCCCTCGCGGCGGAGCGACATCGGTCGGAGGTGCCTCGGCTCATCCGCCTGGCATGTCGCATCGCCCGTGAACAACAGGTCGGCGCCGCCGGCGTATTGAAGCAACGCGGATCGGGCCCACGGGGACGCGAAGAGGGACCCCCCCGCCCCGAAGCCTGAAAACGGGAGACCGGCGTAGAAGCGAGTGTAAGGCTGCCCCAGCGCGGCCGGGAAGCGGATACCCTTGGCTCCGGAGAGGCGAGGGTCGACGGCGATCTGTGCGTTGATTTGTGCAGCGACCACGAGGTCGCGGCGAAAGAGTTCATAGCGGTCCGCCATCAGCCGCGCCATTACGGCGATTTCGAGCAGCAGTGCGATACCGACGACGACTATGACGCGCCTCCGCCCAGCGCTTGCGGCGGCCGCCGCCGCAGCGGCAGCTGCCGCGAGGACGGGCGTGATGAGGCTTGCGTAGAACGAACTTCGCGGTGAAGGCCAGTAGTAGGCGACGGCCAGGTTCTGTGGGTTTTGCGCGAAAACCAGCAGGAGGACGACGACCGCGGCGACGACCGCGGCAGCGAGGGTACCCGCCAAACGGGACAGTGCGTAGATACAAGCGAGGGCCAACGCCGCCCAGAGCACGGGCAGCACGCCCCCGTTCAGGAGCCCATACTGGAGACCGTCCGGCGCCGGCCTCAGCAACTCGCCGATGGCCGAAAGGTGTTGTGCGAAGTGGCCGCGAAAGACAGGCCAACTGAATTGCGCATACGTTTTCACGAGCGGTATGCCCACCGCCCGCGAGAGAAGGCCCGACGCGACGATGTACAGGCCTGCGGCAGTGACCACAATCGTCGCCGCGAGTGTGAGGCGGGCGAAGACGCCACGAACCCGCGCGCGGTACGAGGCGCCCGTCTCGCGGCAGCCCGCCAATTCGACCAACGCCCTTGCGAGGGTGAGCCACGCCAACGCCATCGTGGCGGGTTGATACGTGAAGTTGAGCAGCACGAGCAGCGCAAGGCCATAGGCATACTTCCGCCGCGGGTAGCCCGCTCGTGACATGACAGCCAGATACGCAGCCATCAGTGCGTACATGAGTGCGCTCACACCGTACTGGAGCTTGAAAGAGTTGAGATCAAGCTGGAAACCGTGAAAGCAGAAGAGGGCGGCGCCCATGACCGGGACGACCGGGCTGCGGTTTTCGGGCCATACGAAGGACGCGGCCGATTTCGCGAAGTAGCCGAACGCGATGGCGTAGAGCGCAGCCAGCACCGGGTAATCGCGCATCGCGTTGAGGTGGCAAACCCGTAGCGCTTCGAAAAGAAGGGCGCTCAGATACCGCCCGCCGCTCATGTAGACCTGCCCGATTGCGCGGTTGGGGTCTGGCATGACTGCAAAGCAGATGTCGTCGGGCGAGAAGTAGAAGAATTGCGGCATAAGCGATGCAAGCATGATTCCCGCGGCGGCCCACGAGATGTGTCGGCTTTCGAGAGCGAACACGCGGTCTTGCATAGGTTGTTACGGCTGCGAGCGGGGGAACCCGATCGCCTCCTCAACGATGTAGAGAGGCCGGTTCTTCACTTCGTCGAAGATGAACCCCACGTACTCGCCGATGACACCAAGAAAGACGAGTTGCACGCCGCTGAACACCGAGATCAAGATGACGAGCGTGGTCCAGCCCGAGGGGAGAGAGGCATAATAGAAGAACTGGAAGACAGCCACGATGGCGAGGAGCAGGCCGAGGAACGCGAAAGCGAACCCCAGGTAGATCGCCGCTGAGAGCGGGCGCTTACTGAACGAGATGACGCCCTCCGTCGCGAACCGCACGAGTCGGGGCACGGAGTACTTGCTGCGGCCACCGCCGCGGGGCTGGCCAGCGAAGCGCAACCCGATGGACCTGAATCCGACCCAGCCGTAGAGGCCGCGGAGGAACTGGTTGCGCTCGCGGATCTGCGTCTGGAACACGCGCGCCACCCGCCGCGAAACGAGCCGGAAGTCGGCCGCGCTCTCCTGCACCGGCACGGTAGTGAGCTTGTTCACGAGGCGGTAGAACATCCGCGACGACCAACGCTTGAGGAGCCCACTATCGGGGGCATCCTCGCGGACCGTGAATACGATGTCGTACCCCTCCTCGAACTTCTCGAGCATCTTCGGGATGAGCTCGGGAGGATGCTGCAGGTCGGAGTCCAGCATCACGACGGCGTCTCCCTCGGCATGGTCCATGCCTGCCACGAGCGACATCTGGTGCCCGAAGCGGCTCGACAGCGCCAGTACCCGCACGCGCGGGTCGCTGGCGGCGATCCCCCGCAGGATCTCGAGGGTTTGGTCCATGGAGCGATCCACGACGAAGATCACCTCTGCCCGGTAACGCTGCCGGATGGCGTCGAGCTCAGCAGCGAGCGTTCGATAAAACGCCGCGATGACCTCCTCCTCATTGAATACGGGGCAGACGATGCTCAGCGTCTTCATTGGCTGACTTCCTCGGCTCCCCGACACGACGGCGCTTCGTCGGTGCACCGGAATGCGAACAGGTCGATGTCATATAAGTTAAGGTAAATACCCCTGCCGAACGGCGGTTTCATCAGCAGTCGCTGGTAGCACGCCCGCAGCGAGCGCGGGAGGATGCGGCTCCCCACCGCGAGATAGTGCCGCGCCGGTCGATAGTACCCGAACGTCTCGTGGGCCAGGACCTTCCAGCCCACCACGCGCGCGAGATAGGCCAGTGTTCGTCGGGTCGGGTAGAGCACGTGTGTGGGCGGGTGGAATTGACGCCAACGCGTGCCGCGCAGACGCCCGACCAAACCGCCCGCGTCGATGGTCGTCAACGCGCAAAGCGACTTCGGGTTGGCAATCTTGCGCACGTACTGAAGGAACACCTCGGCATCGGGCAGGTGCTCGAACGTGTCCCATGCAACGAGCCAGTCCACTGGTGCGTTGCGCGTCGCGGCGAAGAACGCGTCGCGCTCACCGGCGTGGAAAAACAATATTTCGCCGCCGTGGCAGCGCGCCGCTGCGATTACTTCCGGGTTTACGTCGATGCCAATGCACATTGTGTGTGGAAAGCGCTCGGCCACTCGTCGCAGGAAGAAGCCGTAGGCACACCCGATCTCGACGACGACGCGGGGCGCAACCCCGTGCCGGAGCAGTCGCTCGATCTTGCGATCCGCGTTCAGGCGGTGGACCGCCTCGTCTTCGACGTACGAGTAGTACTCGTCCCCCGCGAAGTAGGCTGGCGAGTATAAGTCTGGGCCGGGGAGCTCGCCGGCGAAAAAATCCGCGTCGCAGCGTAGGCAATGCCGCATGGACGGGGCGGGAAAGCGTCGCGACTTGACCACCTTAGAGGAGCAACAGACTAGGCAACTGTGCCGTGGCAAGGCCGCACATTGGCGAGCCGTGCTCTCGGCCGGGGTCTCGCGTTCCGACCGGGCTTGTTCCTGCGACATTCCCCGGAGGACCATCACGTAGCCCCGCCACGCACCGGCTCAGGAAGCTGCCGGACGGAGCGGATACGGTTGGAGCAGCCGGCGTTTGCCGGCAAATCCTCGACGTCCAGAGCACCGATGGTCAGGAGCGTGCGTGCGAATTCCTCCCTATCGAAGTACCCGCAAATCTCCGAGAGGTCATCCATGGTGCGACATGCGCGAGCCCACGATCGTTACGAGACAGGACTTGCCTTCATCGCACCGAAAAACACACACCGCTTAACCCCATCCTGCCACCCTGCTGGACCCCTCGGTATGAAATCGTGTTCTGACCTTCAGATTCAATATTAAACGCTGCCGAGAATGGAAGTCAATGGGCAACAGAACGGGGGAAGTGCCCCAGAGAGCAGAGAAAAAAGACAACCATGGCCGTTCAGCGCAGTTTGCCGCTGAGGACAAGCGGATATGCGTCATCTGATGCGCGGTCAGCGAGTGCCGAAGAGCCCGTTGGTCCCTGAAAGCATGATGGAGAACAGGTGAGTCGTTGAAGTGAGAACCTCCGCCAAGGGGGTGCAAGTCTGTCTACATTGGGGGAACTCCTGATCTACCGTATCTTGACTTTTGTCTCCACCAGCAGGTAGATATCAAAGAAACGTACTTCACTCGACGCCGATCAACTGACGTGGATATCATCAATACATGTGGAGTGATGCAACCAATGATAAGAAGCTTGCTTCAGAACTTGGTCAAGACAAGATGTCCGGAACCTGCTCAACGGTCCGACAATCCTTCAGAACACAAATTCCCCGTCTATCTTGATTACCCTTTTGAATCCAAACGCAGATATAGTCAGGAAGCTCCCAATATCTTTCTTTACAAAATAATAAACAAGAGACGAGATATGTATAAACGCATTCTTCAAGAGCTTTCAAGATATAGAGATTGTTTTGAAGCTATAGCTGTCGAACCCCCTGCGGGCAGTACAGATCCCGGATGGGAAAACGGCTGGCTGCCAATTCTTGACAGCATGGTTCTCTATCATTTTTTGGCAATGCACAATCCCGCCCATTACCTTGAAGTCGGCTCGGGGAATTCCACAAAATTTGCCAGAAGAGCAATCCGGGACCATCGATTGAAGACAGTAATAACGTCGATTGATCCGCAACCACGCGCAGAAATTGACGCGCTCTGCGATGTCGTTATCAGAGAGAAGCTCGAAAACGTGGGTCTTTCGGTTTTCGATGCGTTGGGTGCGGATGACATTCTGTTTATTGACAATTCGCACAGAATGTTCATGAATTCCGATGCTACGGTGACGTTCCTCGATGTTTTGCCACGATTGAGAAAAGGAGTCTTGATCCAGATCCATGATATCTGCCTGCCGTATGATTATCCGGCAGAGTGGGCCGAAAGATACTATTCGGAACAGTACGGTCTGGCATGTTATCTGCTGGCAGAGGGCCAGAAGCTTGAAATCGTTCTTCCAAACCATTTTGTCATTTGTGACCAGGAACTGGCCGGTACACTGGATAACGTCTGGGATACCGACAAGTTGAGAAATCTGCAAAAGAACGGCTGTTCTTTCTGGATGAGAATTGCCTGCTGAGTTACCTCAATCGTCCTGTCGCGAAAGCGATGATTGCACAAGGTGCCGGGAAGGCAGCTGAAGTACTACGATGCGAAGAGAATGGTCTCCAGCGAACTGCGACTGCAATGTTTGAGCGAAAAGCGATACTCGGGGTTCACGGTCTTCAGATACAACGGGATCTGCCAGATGTCGTCCGGCTTGTGATAAACCGAAATCGCCAAACGCGGCCGAAAACGCCGTATGGTTTCTGCCGCGCCGGCGAGTGCTGCCATTTCGGAACCCTCGATGTCCATCTTGATGAAATCGACCTTCGTCAGTCCGTGCGACCGGACGAAGTCATCGATCGAAATGGATTCAGGAAATTCCGTGTTTACAGCGCCCCCCTGCTGCAGCGAGATGGAGCTCGAAGTTCCCTTGTCCGCGCAGGATACCCTTTCCCCTGAACGATCCGAAACCGCATGAGGCACCAGAGTGATTCGCGGCGCGAAAAGGGGATTCAAGGCAAGATTGCGGTGGAAGACGTCCAGATTCGATGCTACAAACTCGAATGCGTAAACGCGTCCCGTCTTCCCGCACTGGTGAGCAAACATCAGCGAAGTGTCTCCCCAGCACGCGCCGCAGTCCAGCACCACGTCAGCGGCGCGCACCCCGACATCGCCATTTTCATACTGACGCCGCACGAAATCCATGATCAGAGAAAGCGGGATGGCATAACACCGCAGATCAAACCCATAACGGGAGAGGTCGAAGCATTTAAGTTCGAACTGTGCTTGCCTGAGCGTGGGTACCCCGGCAACCTCGATTTCGTCAAGATGCGCGTAGAATTCCTGTTCGGCGCGCACCTGGGCATCCGGCAGTAGCTTGATTTTTGTAAAGCCAATCAGCCGCCAGGCGATCAACCGGAGCAGCAGATCTCGGGAGGTGTCGTCGCCTTCAAGCAGTTGATAGAAATCAGAGAGTTTCGGCAATTCGTCCGTCACTCGATCCATAATGGCGGGAATCCCTTCGGCGTAATTCCCCTTTCGACTCTCAATCCATGCCGCGATAGCGGTCGGATCGCAGAACGCCGCGTCATAATTGTCAAACCATTCATTAACCTCGCCCGCAGCGATGGTGTAGGCCAAGCCAGATTCGAATTCCAGAAGCGCTTCCGCCTTGCCCTTCAAAAGGTTGTAGCGGAGGATGTCCCAGGTCAGCGAGAGTTTGTCTCCCGTGTCGGTGACCTTTCTTACGATTGATGCAAGCTCTGGACGGATGGCATCCCGCAGTAGCCGCAAGCTCCTGTCGCAAGATTCAATCCGATCCGCGTGTCGCTGCAACTCCTTGTCGTTGGCCGCATTCCATTCCGCCTGGTGCTGCAGCTTCTTGTCGCTGGACGAGATCCACTCCGCTTGTTGGCGGACCTCTCTAGCGATCGAGTCGGCCAGTTCCTTCTGTTGCTGGAGCAACTGCCGGAGCGCTTCGGTCTGCGCAGACAGGGCGCCCAAGTGCTCCTGAGCATAACAGATGGCTGCTATCCGCCGATAGACTCCGGCGGGGAGAATGAATTTCACGATTCCTTTGAGCATCATTATTGGCAGATATTCTACCAGACGGCAAGAGGCGGTGCGGCCAGGGGCTGAGGCGCCGATGGATGTCCTTCCTCAAGGCTCATGATCGGCAGGTCCTCCTGGTGAATGCAGCCTAACACAAGAAAGAAGTCTTTCTGGCGGCGATGATCATGTCCGCGATCGCTTACCGGGAGAGATTCTGACAGAGATTCAAAGTCCTGCCTGTTCCCGTGCCATCATCTTGTTGTCGACGGGGGCCGCGCTTCGCGATCCCCCGGTTTGTCCGCGTCCGCGTGTTTTTCCGCGCGTTGCGGCGCAGGCCTGGAAAGAAACTCCCTGAACACAGACTCATAGGCGTCCAGCATGCGCCGATGGTCGAACCGCCTCTCGGCGGTAGCGCGACAACTCCTGCGGAGGCTGCTGAAGGATTCGGCGTCTTTCAGCCAGTCCGCGAGCACCCCGGCGATCCGAGAATGGTCTTCGGGTGCGAGGATCAGCCCGTTGGATCCGGGTTCGATCAGCTCGGGGATCCCGCCAACCGGGGCGCCGATGACGGGCACTCCACAGGCGCTCGCCTCCATCACGACATTCGGGCGCCCATCCAGCTTGGAGGGAACCACCAGCACGTCCATCTGAGCGAGCGCGGTGGTCGGGTGGTCCACATAGCCTCCGAAATGGATGACGCCTGCTGCGCTGCCCGCCGTGATGCGCGCGCGAACATC
Organism: Candidatus Rokuibacteriota bacterium; assembly: GCA_031406795.1. Lineage (GTDB taxonomy): Bacteria > JAUVQV01 > JAUVQV01 > JAUVQV01 > DATDCY01 > DATDCY01. The sequence goes on along the minus strand of JANOHV010000083.1, from coordinate 1,938 downwards.
CTCCGTCATGTTCCCCTCCCCGAACATGCAGAAGGAGAGCGCCGGCAGGACGGCGTGCAACCGCTCGGCCAATTCGACGAAACCGAGCGGATTCTTCTCCGGCGACATGCGTCCGAAGTAACCGACGACGAGTCCGGCGCCGTCGCGCAGCGCGGCTGGCGGGTGCGCGAACCGCTCGACGTCGATGCCGCTTTCGACCTTGCGTACCCGGGGATCACTCTTGGCAGAGCAGGCTTGGATATACTGCAGCATATCCTCGCTCTCGACGATAACGCCGTCGAAACAGGCTTCGTAGAGGAAGTAGTTGAGCGTGTGGCCGATCTTGTTGTAAAGCGTGTCCACCACGCGCAACCCCGCGTGCCGCGCTTTCAGGTACGGCAGCTGCCGGTAGGCCCAGGGGGAACCGATCTGGAGCACGAGGCCGATGCACCGCTCGCGTACGATCTTGTCCAGGGCGGCGATGCCGACCTCGCCGTGGCAGGCCGACAGGTCGATCAGCCGTCCCTCGGACTTCAGGTCTTCCGCTGGATCGGGAGTGTAACCGCTCCCGCCGGGGAGGTAGAACCCGACGCAGATGTCCAGCCCGCGCGCAAGCATCGCGCGCAACACGGCGAGCGACAAGGCCCCCGTTACGAGGAACGGAAGAAGAGCGAGAATCCCCTGCTTGTCAGCCGGGCGAGTCTGCATAGAACCGTCCCCTCGGTTTGGCCGCGCCAGAAGTCACGCGACTCGGCAATGTTCGCAACGTGACGCTCGAGATTGGCGATCTGCAGCCGGAGGTCGCTTGCCTCCTGGCCGCTGAGTTCGCACTGCCGGTGCCAGAAATCACGCGCCTCGACAAAGGACATAATGTCGCGCTCCAGCTTGCTGATGTGCCCCTCCGAGGACGATTCGTCGCCGCTGAGGATGAGACAACGGCGGCCAGTCCGCGCGAGGGCGGGGTCACCATCTGCGGCCGCAAGGGCAGCACGGAAACTGGCGAAGTTCTCGAAGCTGGGCGAAGTCATCAGCATGCCGAGCAGACGATACGCCTCTACCGGCCGCAATGCGCTCAACTGCGGATGCCGGGCCGTCCACGCGATGATGCGCGCCAGCGTCTGGTTCAGCGCGCCGGCCTCGCAGAGTGGAACCAGGTTTCGCAGCATCGCGTAACTCAGTTCGAGGAGTGTGCCAACCGGGTCGCCGTGGGTGACGCCTCTGGACATCAGTCGGCAGAACGTCAGTTGTTCCGGGATCACGTGGAAGCGGCAACCCTCACGCAAGGCGCGGGTCCACAACTCGTAGTCCGGTGCGCGCACCATGGTCGGATCGTCGAGGCCGATGCGCAGATGCGTCGCTCGCCGGACCATGGTGGAAGAGCGACTGAGTGAATTCGTGCCGACCCAGCTGTCCGCGAGGCCGAGTTCATGCGGCGCGTTGACGAGCGGCTCCAGTCCCGCGGCTTGCGGATGGGGCGCGCCGTGCGCGTCCACGAAGTGCACGTAGGTGCCGATGATATCGAGACCCGGGTCGGCAGCAGCGGCCGCCAACTGGCGCTCCGCCTTCTGTGGCGCGATCCAGTCGTCGGCGTCCAGATTGACCAGCCAGTCGCCGCGCGCAGCGGCGACGGCTCGGTTGTAGCTGCCGGCGCCGCCGAGGTTGTGGTCATTGATCAGCAGCCGGATGCGTGGGTCGGAGAAGGAGCGGACGACATCGACCGAGGCATCCCGCGATGCATCATCCACTACCACGATCTCAAAATCCTGCACCGTTTGGCCGAGGATGCTGCGGATCGTCGTGCCGATGTAGTCTGCGTAGTTGTAGGAAAGAACAATGTAGGAGAGGAGCGGCGGGTTGCTCATGGCAGACAGGCCACCACGCGGTCGAGCTCAGCCTCAGACAAGCCGTCGTGAAACGGCACTCCGATCACCCGCGGCGCCAGTGCGTCGGTCCCGGAGA
>JANOHV010000039.1:0-13240 GCA_031406795.1 Candidatus Rokuibacteriota bacterium | reverse complement strand
GCGGGCGCGCCGCCGATGACCGGTCTGGCGGATCTTCTTCCGCACCGGCCCACGCCGGGGAGCGTCGAAGCGGCGATCGCCGCCGGCTGCTCCGCCGTCTGGGGCGTGCGCTTTCTCCCCGGTGAGGTCAGCCGCGCCGAGGAGCGGGCGGCTCGGGCGCTGGAGGCGGGCCGCTACCGCTCGGTGGCCTGGAACGCCGGGAGCCGCGCGGCGGCCGGCGTTCCAGGCCTGGCCGATCTGAGCCCCCGGCTCGGGGGGATGGCCGGTTTCGTTGACATGCGGCCGGCGGGGTCCTAACATATTAATTATTCGGCTGATTGTTAGGTATCCCCGACAACGTGAGGTACAAGGTGCCTCGCAGACAGCCCCCCTCGGCGGGGGCGTGGGAAGGTATGGCTGTCGATAAGAAGGCCCTCCTCCGCGAGGCGCTCAAGCAGGTCCAGGCCGGCAAGATCGACAAGGCCGTCGAGACGTACAAGGCGATCATCAAGCTCGCCCCGCGCGACGCCTCCGTGCACAACACGCTCGGCGACCTGCTGATCAAGCAGGGCAAGAAAAAGGAAGCCATCGCCGAGTACCTCGAGGTCGCCGCGCTTTACGAGAAGGACGGCTTCGCGCTCCGCGCCATCGCCATCTGCCAGAAGGTGATCAACCTCGATCCCGAGTCGATCGCGGTGCGCATCAAGCTCGGCGATCTCTACGCGAGCCAGAAGCTGGCCGCCGAAGGGCGGGCGCAGTATCTGCACGTGGCCGGCTACTACGACAAGAGGGGCGAAGTCGCCAACGCGCTGGAGATCTTCCGCAAGATCGCCGATCTCGACCCCGATAATCTCCCGGTCCGCGTGAAGCTGGCGGGCATGTTCGAAAAACAGAAATTCCCCGAGAAGGCGGCCGAGGAATACGTCCGCGCCGCCCAGGGTTACGCCGACAAGAAGGACATGGACACCGCCGTCCGGCTGTACGTCCGGGCGTTCAAGCTCTCACCGGGCAACAGCGAGGCGAGGCGGCGGCTGGCCGACATTTACGCCCAGCGTCAGGACTGGTCGGTCGTGGTTGGCCTGCTGGAGACGCCGGTTGCCAAGGGCTCGCACGACACCGGCCTGCTGGTTCTCTACGCCGAGGCGCTTACCCGGGTCAACCACCCGCAGGATGGCATCAAGGTGCTCGAAGCGGCCCAGGAGCGCGAGCCGAACTCGGTCCCGGTCAACCTGGCGCTCGGCCGGGGATACATCAAGGCCGGCGAAGTCGAGAAGGGGACCGCGGCCATCAGCCGTTGCGTCAGCGCCCATCTGGCCGAGAACCGGCTCGAGCAGGCCGAAGCGCTGCTGCGCGAGATGGCGGAGGCCTCCCCCGAGGATGACAGGATCTTCCAGCGCATCCTGGAGGTCGCCCAGAAGCGGGGCGAAAAGGGTTCGATCGCGAAGGCCTATCTCCAACTCGCCACGGTGTACGAAAAGAAGAAGCTCCTGCGCAACGCCGCGGGGGCGATCGAAAAATTTCTCGAGATCAACCCCGGAGACGCGGCGGCGATCCGGCGCCTGGAGCAGCTGCAGACTCTCACGCCGGCGCCGAAACCCGCGGCGCCCCCGTCGGTGGCTCCGGCCCCTCCGCGCCCGGTCCCGCCCCCCCCGCCGCCTGCCGGGGAGGAGGATGTCGTCGAAATCAATCTGGAGGAGGACGATCTTGCCGCGGTGGGCGGCGCCGGCGCCGGTGTCGGGGAGGAAGAGGAACTGCTCATTGAGGTCGAGGGCGAGGAGCCCGACGCCCGGTTGCTCGAGCCGACAAGCGTCGCGGAAGCGCTGGCGATCAGTCGGCAGGGGGCCCCGGAGAAAGCCACGGAATTTCTCGAGGAGCACCTGGGCAGAAATTCGGGGGACATCGAGGCCTGGCAGGCGCTCGTCGAGGCTCGTCGCCAGTTGGGTCTGAGCCACGGGGTTCGGGACGCCCTGCTGCGGCTGGCCAGCCTGCATCGAAGCGCCGGGCAGTTCGCGGAGGCTCGCGCCGCCTACAAGGGGGCGCTTGACGCGGATCCGCGAAGCGCGGCGGCGGCGCGCGGGCTGGCCGATCTCATCGTCGAGGTGGAGGCCGCCGCGGCGCCGCCGCCGATCGTGCCGGCCGTTGTCGAAGAGGAGATCACCCTCGAGCTGTTCGAGCAGGAGACCGAGGAGCCCGCGGGTGAACCGGTGCCGGAGAAGGTGCCGGAATCGGAACCCGCCTTCGAGACACTGCCGGAACCGGAACCCGAGCCGGAACCCGAACCAGTACCGGAACCCGAACCCGTACCGGAACTCGAGCCCGTGGCAGAACTGGAACCCGAGCCGGAGCCCGAACCCGCACCTGAAGCCCTGCCCGAACCGGGGCCCGAACCCCTGCCGGAGCCCCCGCCTGAACCCATGCTGGTTTTGGAAGGCGCCCTCGCCGCCGAAGAGGTGTCATTCGAGGATGCCGCTCCGCAATTCTGGGACGTCGAGGATCTGGCCGAACACGAGACCGCCCCGGCGCCTCCGGCAGCCGCTCCAGAGGCGTACGTGTCCGTTCACCCCGCTCTCGAGGAGTTCACCCTCGACGATTTCAGCGAGGAACCGGCCGGTCTCGGTGCGCCCCGCCCGGAGCCGCCACCCGCCCCGACGGCGATCTCCGTGCCGTCGATCGCTCCGGGGGGGGGCGTGGCCGCGGCCAGCACCGGTATGGGCGAGTTCGAGGAATTCCTTGCGGAGGCCGACTTCTATTTTCAGCAGGGATTGGTCGACGAGGCCGAGTTCCTCTACTCCAAGCTGCTGCGTATCGCCCCCGGGCATCCGGTCGTGACCATGCAGCTGCGCAAGCTCGAGGAGCTGCGCACCCCGTCGCCGGTCGTCCACGAAAACACCGAAATCGCCAACCTCGATGAAGCTCTCGACGAGGCCTTCGGCGGGGTAAGCCCCGAGCCGCGCACCGAGGCCGGGGCTCCGGACTATTCCGATTTCCTCACCGACCTGCGGCATGAGCTGGAAACCGAATCCGTCCCGGAGCCGGCCGCCTCGCCATCGTCGGGCGAAGAGAGTCTGGCGGAGATCTTCCAGGAGTTCCAGCGTTCGGTGAAGGAGCAGCTCGGCGACGAGGACTTCGAGACGCACTACAATCTCGGCATCGCCTACAAGGAGATGGGGCTCATGGACGAGGCCATCGCCGAGCTCACGCTCGCCGAGAAGAGTCCGGTGCGACGCCTGGACGCCGTCAGCATGATCGCCCTGTGCCTGCGCGAGATGGGCCGTTTCGACGAGTCCGCCCTCAGGTTGCGCACCGGCATCACGCTCGCGGCCGAAGGCAGCGAGGACCAGAAGGGGTTCCTCTATGATCTCGCCGCACTGCACGGGCAGGCCGGGCGGTCGGCCGAGGCGCTCGAGGTGCTGCGGCGCCTCCAGGCCATCGATCCCAGCTATCGCGACGTGAGCGCCCGCGTCGGCGCGCCCGCGCCGCCCCCCGTAGCAGACCCTCCCCCGCGCAAGAAATCCAAGGTCTCTTACCTCTAGGGTCCGCAGTCGGGTCTTCCCTCCTCCGGGTTCGCGGGTGTATCATTCCCCCATGAGCTACGAGGATTTCTTCAAGCTGCGCGAGCAGCCGTTCTCCAACGCTCCCGACGCGCGCTACTACTTCAACAGCAGCCAGCACAACCAGGCGCTGCTGCGGCTCAAGCACGCGGCGAGTTCGAATGTCGGCCTCGCGGTACTCGTCGGCGACATCGGCGCCGGGAAAACGACCCTGGCCCGCCATCTGCTCGACGATCTGGACGAGAAGGAGTTCGAGTCCGCGCTGCTGGTCATCGTTCACTCTGCGGTCACCTCGGAGTGGCTGCTGCGCAAGATCGCGGCCCAGCTGGGCGTCGAAACCATTCCGGAGGGGAAGATCGAAACCCTCGCCGCGATCTACCACCGGCTTCTCGCGATCCGGGAGGAGGGGCGCAAGGCGGTGGTGCTCATCGACGAGGCCCAGATGCTGCAATCGCGCGAGCTGATGGAGGAGTTCCGCGGGCTGCTGAATCTCGAGTTGCCGGCGCACAAGCTGGTGACCTTCATTTTCTTCGGGCTGCAGAGCCTCGACCAGACGCTCGCGCTCGACGAACCGCTGCAGCAACGGGTTGCGCTGCGGTATCGGCTGAGCGCGATGGGGCTCGACTCGACCGCCGCGTACATCCGCCACCGGCTCCAGGTCGCCGGCGGCGCCGACCGCGAACTCTTTCGCCCCGAGGCGCTCCAGTTGATCCACCGGTACGCGCGGGGCATTCCCCGCCTGATCAATGTCATCTGCGACAACTGTCTCTTCGAAGCCTATCTCATCCGCAAGGACCACATCGACGCGTCCGTGGTCGAGGGCGTGGTCGCTGATCTGGGGCTCAAGTCCGCGGCCCTGCCGCCGGCGCAGGCGACCGCCTGCGCTCCGGATCCCGTGCCGGCAGCGCCGAAATCCGCGCCGTCGACGGCCGCTGCTCCCGGCGCGGCAGCGCCCCGGGACCCGTCGATCCGCGGCATCGACTCCCTCCTCAACCGCGAGGAGATGGATTCGCTCGGCCTGCTCCGGGAGTTCTGAGCGGCCGCCGGACTCACGGCACTCGCAAAGATCCGGCGCCCACGGGAAGCCTCGCCCGCTTGACAGTGCCCGGCCCGGGCCGGAGAATACAAAGGGAGCAGGGCGATCCCCCCCGGGGAGGCGCTGAAGGGAGTACCAACCCGATCGTCTGCCACAAGGAGGCAAGCCGATGAATGCCCGATGGAATACGATGGCGTCGTTGCCGGCGGCCCTGCTGCTGGGCGTGATTTTGACCACCGCAGCGAGCGCCGGTGCGGCGGCGCCGTGGTTCGGCCCCGGCGGGGCGGCGAGACGGGACCCGCCGGGAGACCGCGACCGCGGCCGCGACCGTGACCGCGACCGCGACCGCGATCGCGATCGCGATCGCGATCGCGGCCGAGATCGAGATCGCCAGCGGTATGGTGAGGAGCGCTTCATTCGCCTTCTCTACCAGGGCTTCCTGAACCGTCAGCCGTCGCCTGGCGATCTGCGCCTCTGGAGAGAGCGGCTCGGCAGGGACGCGAATCCGACGATGCTGGTTCAGGAGTTCATGACTTCCGACGAGTTCTTCGTTCGACAGTGCTACATCGGGCTGCTCGGCCGCGAGCCGGAGGCCTCCGGCCTGAACTCCCACGCGCAGGATCTTCAGAACGGCAGGAGCCGGGCCGACGTGGTCGAGGCGTTCCTTTCGTCGGAGGAATTCAACAAGCGGCTGCGGTAGCCGGGGGATCGCGGCGGGGCGTCGCCAGGGTTTCCTCGCCGCTGGCCGGCCGCCCGGCCAGCATCCCGCAGGCGGCCCCGATCTGCGCGCCGCCGCTGTAGCGCCAGACGGTCGGCTGGCCGAGGCGCGCCGTGAGGGCGTTGCGGAAGGCCTTGCGCTCGGCTTCCCCGGGCGGGTGGTAGCGCCCGGCCGGGTCCTGCACGTCGATGAGATTGATGATCAGCGGCACGCCGCGCAGAAGGCGGGCCAGGTCGGCGGCGTCCTCGTCGCCGGTGTTGACGCCGCCGATCATCACCCAGGCCACGTTCACCCGCCCCCGCGTTGCCGCGGCGCGCTCGCGGATCGCCTCCGCCAGTTCTTCGACCGGCCAGGTCGCCTCGTGGGGCAGGAAGCGTCGGCGTTTCGCGCTCGATGCCGCGGTCAGCGAAATGAAGAGTCGGAACGGGTGGCCCTCGGCGGTGTAGCGCCGGATGGCCGGCACCACGCCGGCGGTGCCGATGCTGATCGCCTTCGACGAGATGCCGCCGCCGCCGGGTTGCGAGAGGATGTACGCGGCGCGCATGACGGCGTCGTAGTTCAGCAGCGGCTCGCCCATCCCCATGAAGACCGCGCTGGTCACGGGGCGCGGGCTCTCGGCGCGCACGCGCAGGAACTGGCCGACCATCTCGTCCGCCGCGAGCGAGCGCCCATAGCCGAGGCCACCGGTCGCGCAGAAGGTGCAGCGCAGCAGACAGCCGACCATTGAAGAGATGCAGACCGAGGCGCGGGGCAGTTCGAGCGGAATGCGCACGGCCTCGACGCGCAAGCCGTCGCGCAGTGCCAGCAGATATTTCACGAAGCCGTCCGCCGCCTCGCGCCGCTCGAGAACCAGCGGAGCGTCGAGGAGAGCGTCGCGCAGCACGGCCTCGCGCACCGAACGGCGCAGACCGCGCACCGCCGAAAGGTCGTCCGCGAAACGGTTGACGGCCGCGGCGAATATCCGGCGCGCCTCCCCCTCGTCGATGCCGCTCGCGGCGAAGCGGGCCTGGATTTCGCGGGGCAGCAGACCCCGCAGCGGCTGGGGCCGGGCTTGCGGAGCCGGTGCGAGATATTCGAGATGTGCCGTCATGACGGGACACTCTACCCGCGCCGCCCCCCGGCGTGAAGCCCTGCACGCCGGGTTTCTCCCGCGTGGGGCGCCCGGTGTTGCATGCCGCGTCGCATTCGAGATACCATCGCCTTCTCCGGGGGGCGGCACACAGACATGGGCAGCGGCGTTCGGGCTCGTTTGAAAGACCTGTTGTCCCCGCCCGTCTTCCCGGGCGACGATGACAAGAGCACCGCCGCCGCCATGGTCCACTATGGCATTGTCTTCGGGTTGCTCGCCAATCTCCTCGCGGTTCCGCCGATGATTCTCTCGGGAGACCCGTGGTGGCGGATCGCGTTGATCGAGGGCGGGCTGCTGGGCACGCTCTCGCTGCACGCCCTGGCGCTGCGGCGCGGCTACATCCGCGTCACCGCGATCGCGTTCGGCGTCTTCGCCTGGGCGGCGCTCAGCTACGTCAACTCCACCGCGGGCGGCGTGCAGGCCCCGGGCTATTCAACCCACGTGATCCTCATCATCAGCATCGGCTTCATCCTCGGCGGCCGCGCGGCTTTCATGATGGCGGCGGCGAGCACGCTGCTCGGACTTGCCTTTCTCGGGCTGCAGAAGAACGGGCTGTTGCCGACACCGCAGGTCAGCAACACGCCCGAGCGCTACTGGTTCCTGATCTCCACGAACTTCGTCGCCGCCGCCGGGATCCTGGCGCTGATGGTGCGCCGTCTCAGGAATACCATCGCCGAGGTGCGGCGGGAGGTGGCGGTTCGCCGGGAGATCGAGCGCGCGCTGGAGGCGCACCAGGCGGCCCTCGAGCAGGCCGTCCGCGAGCGGACCGCCGAGCTGGAGCGGGTGAACCGCACGCTTTCCGAGGAGATTTTCGAGCGCAGGCGCGCCGAGGAAGCGCTGCGGCTGGAGCGTGATTTTATCGGCAATCTGATGGAAGCCAGCCCGGCGGGGATTCTGACGCTCGACGCCGACGGGCAGGTCACCTTCGCCAATGCCGCGGCGGGGAGGATCCTCGGGCTGGACCGGCGGGGGATCGAGAGCGCCACGGACCGGCAGGGACGCGCGCTGCCCGAGGCGGCGCCGCCCCTCGCGCGGGTCGTGGCCGGCGGCGATCTGGTGCGCGGCGCCCGCCTGAAGATCGAGACCGCCGACGGCCGCACGGTGTTGCTGAGTGTCAGCGCCACCCCGATCGGCGAGCACCCCGGTCGCCCGGGGCGTGTCGTCCTGGCGATCGAGGACGTCACGGACCAGGCGCGCATCGAGCAGGAGCAACTCAACAAGCAGAAGCTCGAGTCCGTCGGCATCCTGGCGGGCGGGATCGCGCACGACTTCAACAACCTGCTCGCCGTCATTCTGGGTAGCATCTCCCTTGCCCGCATGGAGCTTCCTCCCGGGGAGACCCCCGCCCGCGACCTCGAGCAGGCCGAGCAGGCGACCATGCAGGCACGCGAGCTGACCCAGCAGCTGCTGACCTTCTCCCGCGGCGGGGCGCCGATCCTGCGGGAAATCGACATTGGCGCGGTCGCCGCGCGCGCCATCCAATTCGGGCTGCACGGGACGAACTGCCGGGCCGACTGCACGGTCCCCGACGGGCTCTGGGCGATCCGTGGCGACGAGGGGCAGATCGGCCAGGTTTTCCACAACCTCGCCATCAACGCCTGCCAGGCCATGCCCGAGGGCGGGACGATCCGCATGAGCGCGTCCAACGTCGTCATCGCGTCCGGCTCGGGAGCCGTGGTGCAACCGGGAAGTTATGCGCGAATCACGGTCGCCGACAGCGGGACGGGGATACCCGAGGAAGCTCTCTCCAGGATTTTCGACCCCTATTTCACGACAAAGGAGACGGGCACGGGTCTCGGGCTCGCGGTCGCCTACTCGGTGATCCGGAATCACGGCGGGCACATCCGCGTCGCATCCAAAGCGGGCGCGGGCACGACATTCACGATCCATCTGCCGGCCGTTCCGGCCGGCAGGGACAACCAGACGGGAGCATCGGGAATCGTTCCCGGGGAGGGCAGGGTGCTCGTCATGGACGACGAGCCGCTCGTGCGTGAGGTGCTCGCGCGCATGCTTCGGACCCTGGGTTACTCGGTCGAGGCCGCCGCCGACGGGGGCGCGGCGGTGGACGCCTACCGCCGCGGGATCGACTCAGGAGCTCCGTTCGACGTGGTCATCCTCGATTTGACCATCCCCGGCGGAATCGGCGGGGTGAAGGCGCTGGAGTTGCTGCGCGCGCTGGATCCGCAGGTCAGGGCGATCGTCTCCAGCGGCTACTCGAACGACCCGGTGATGGGCAATCACCTGGCCTACGGTTTTTGCGGCGTCATCGCCAAACCTTACCAGGTCGCCGGTCTGAGCGCGGCTCTCCGCGAAGTGCTCGGGTGACGGTGGTTCAGGCGTCGAGCGCCTCACGCACCCGCCGCAGCAGCTCCCGCGGCAGTAACGGCTTGGAGAGGATGACGACGCCCGGCCCGGCGTTCTTCGGATCGGCGAGGATGTCGGCCGCGTAGCCGCTCATGAAGACCCCCCGCACTCCCTGCTGGGTTGACTCACGCCCGGTCGCAGCGCCGGGCGGCGATCCGCTCCCAGGTCTGCTCGTCGATCTCCTCGAGGTGCGCGCCGATCGTCTCTTCCCGGCTGCAATCACGGCAGCGGAGGCTCATCCCGCGTCAGCCGTAGCCGAGTTCGAGCCGGCCGCCACAGGCAGCGCATCGCGGCGCCTGCTTCTTCACCGGCTGATCCATGGCGGCATTCTAGCAGACAGCCGAAGCGCCGTCGGGGGAAATTCCCGTGATCCCTAGCCGGGTGCTGTTCGGGGTCGCGCGGCGGCGTCTGGGCCGCGTGTCGGAGATGTGGCGGATCGCCGCCCAGGTGCCGAGCCTGCATCTGGCGAACCTTTCCCGTCATCGCGAGAGCGGCGTGTTCGGTCCCACCGAAAATCTCGTGCTCGATCTGGCGGTCGGCATGGCGGCCACCCCGGCGAGCGTCAGCGACGGATTGTTCGCCCAACTGCAGCAGCACTTCAGCAACGCTCAACTGGTGGAATTGGCGACCCATATCGCGCAGGGCCATTTTCGCTCGAGGTTCAACCGGGTTTTCCACTGCCAGCCGGCCGGTCTGTCGGCAGGGGCCTTCTGCCCGCCGCCGGAGACCTGACATCCGGCCGAGCTGCCCCGACGGGCGGACATCCGTCTCGACCTGCGTCAAAGCCATGGACTCAGGACCGAGCTATAACACCCGGCGGAGGACCTGAAGACCATCCTCGGCACGGTGGAGCCCCTGCCCGCTCTCGAGGAGGAGTGCAACGCGGTCGCAGGCCGATTTCGCCCGCAGGAACGGGGTGGGAGCGACGCAAGGGCACAGCAGATCGAGGCGCGCGCGACGAGCGGATGCCGGGGAACGGTCAGGGAGGCGGCGCGAAATCGAGCCGAGACAAGGCGCGCGACGAAGTGGATTCCGAGGCGGGCTTGTGCCCGCCGCAGGAAGACGCGAGGAGTGCAACGCAGTCGCAGGCCGATTTCGCCCGCCGAGTGTATGGCGTCCCCAGGGGGATTTGAACCCCCGTTACCGCCGTGAAAGGGCGGTGTCCTGGGCCGGACTAGACGATGGGGACCCGTTCCTGGTGAGCCGCGTTGGGATCGAACCAACGACCCTCTGCTTAAAAGGCAGATGCTCTACCACTGAGCTAGCGGCCCGCACAGACTGCAGAATATAGCCAAAGTCGGGCCGGGTGTCAATTTTCCTCAACGCTTGTAGGGGTCGCCCAGCTCGATCGTCTCCTCGCGCCCGGCGCCCGTGGAGACGATCTTGAACGGGCACTCCACGAGATCTTCGAGCATTTTCACGTAGTCGCGCGCCTGAACCGGAAGGTCGGACAGGCAGCGCGTCCCCGCCGTCGGCCTGGTCCACCCCTTCACGGTGCGGTAGACCGGCTTGGCCTCGCGCCACTCGTTCAGGCCGTAGGGCATCTCCTTGATGGTCTTGCCCTTGTACTTGTAAGCGGTGCAGATCTTGATCTCGGGGAAGCCGTCGAGCACGTCGAGCTTCGTCAGGGCCAGCCCGGTCAGACCGTTGATCCGCCGCGAGTAGCGCGCGACCACGCCATCGAACCAGCCGCAGCGGCGCGGCCGCCCGGTCGTGGCGCCGTACTCGCTGCCGCCGTCGCGCAGCCGCTCACCGGTCTTGTCCAGCAGTTCGGTCGCGAAGGGCCCTTCGCCGACGCGCGTGGTGTAGGCCTTGATCACCCCGATCACCGCGTCGATGGCGGTCGGCCCGACGCCGGCGCCGGTGCAGGCGCCGCCCGAGACGGCCGAAGACGACGTCACGAACGGGTAGGTGCCGTGGTCGACGTCGAGCATCGTCCCCTGCGCGCCCTCGAACAGCACGCTCTGCCCGGCGCGGCCGGCCTCGTCGGCGATGCGCGAGACGTCGGCGACGAACGGCGCGATCAGACGCCCGAACTCGGAGTAGAGCTTGAAGATCGGCGCGGCCTTGAGCGCGCCGATCCCGTAGATCTCCCGGTAGAGGTAGTTCTTCTCGGCGATGTTGTGCGCCAGCTTGTCGCGGAAGACCTCAGTGTCGAGCAGGTCGGCGACGCGGATGCCGATGCGCGCGATCTTGTCGACGTAGGCCGGCCCGATGCCGCGGCCGGTCGTGCCGATCTTGCGCTTGCCGCGCAGTTTCTCGCTCTCGAGGTCGATCGTCTTGTGGTAGGGCATGATCAGGTGCGTCTCGGGGGCGATCTTCAGCCGCGTGCCGATCTTGATGCCGCGCGCGATCAGTTTCTCGACTTCGGCGAGGAAGGCCTCGGGGTCGAGCACCATGCCCCCGCCGAGGAAGCAGCGCTTCTTGGCGTGCAGGATGCCGGAGGGGATCAGGTGCAGCACGAATTTTTCTCCGCCGACGATGATCGTGTGCCCGGCGTTGTTGCCGCCGGCGTAGCGCACCACCAGGTCGGCGCGGTCGGTCAGCAGGTCGACGATCTTCCCCTTGCCTTCATCGCCCCACTGGGCGCCTACCACGATCAGCGTCGGCATCTCACGTTCTCCTTGGTTGGTTGCAGCTGCAACCATGTTCTCTCGAACCGTGTCGGGATCCCGGCCCGGGCGCGCGCAAGCCGTCCGCTCATCTCACCCGCCCTTGCCCCCGGACTGCGGTAAACTCCAGCGAAAATCTTCGTCCCCGATTATCAATACCCGCGAGGGGGTGTCAAGAATAAAACCGCCATCGCGAAACCACGCGAGGCGGCTGGTGCATGGCGCGGGACGGGGGTCAGGCGACGGTCCGGAGGGCGAGGCCGGCGCGAACGAGATACTCCTTCTCCTGCGCGAGGTCGGCGGCAGTCAGCGGGTGGGCGGCAAGCCACCCCCGGGGGAACGCGAGGGTGAGGCCTTTTCCGGCTGCTGCGACGGCGATCGAGGGGAGCGCCGCCGGGGTCCGTGAGCGGTGCAGCAGCACCGCGAGGCGCAGCAACAGCGCCAGCCGGCGCGCCTTCTCCGCGTCGGCCTTCGGGAACACCTCGAACTCGGCGGCCGGGAACTTGCGCCGGTGCGCGCGCACGAGTACCGCGAGGAGCTGCTGTTCCGTGTTCGAGAAGCCCAGCAGGTCCGCGTTGCGGACGAGGTAGTCCCCGTGTTTGTGGTACTGGCTGTGCGAAATGGCGAGGCCGACTTCGTGCAGCCGGGCCGCCCAGGCGAGCAGCGCCGCATCGTCGTCGCCGAGGCCCCAGGCGCCGGCGACCTGGCCGAAGAGCGCGTGCGCGGTGCGCTCGACGCGCGCCGCCTGCGCCCCGTCGACGGCGTGGCGCAGCGCGAGAGCGGCGACGGTGCGCCCGCGGATGTCGGTGTGGCGGATGCGGCCGACCAGGTCGAAGAGCACCCCTTCGCGCAGGGCGCTTTCCGAGACCCGCATCGCCTCGATCCCTAGCGCCTCGAAGACCGCGATCAGGATGGCGACGCCGCCGGGGAAGACCGGGGCGCGCTCCGTGCTCAGGCCGGGCAAACGCAGGCGCCGCACGCTTCCGGCGGCGAGGAGCGCCCCCCGGAGCTTCGCGAGTGCGGCCGGCGTGATTGCGTCCGCCGCCCAGCCGGCCTCGCGGGCCACGGCGCCGATGGTGCCGATCGTCCCCGATGACCCGTAGACCGCGCGCAGCCGGCCGAGAAACTGGGACTCCACCGGCTCAAGCTCGAGCCGGGCCGCGGTCACCGCCTCCGCCAGCCGCCGGGCGGTGATGCGCCCGTCCGCGAAGTGGCGCCGGCTGATGCCGACGCACCCCATGTGCAGACTCTCCATGCGGCGCGGCTCCTGCCCCTCCCCGACGATCAGCTCCGTGCTGCCGCCCCCGATGTCGACCACCAGGTGCGGCCCGTCGCCGGCGATCCCGTGGGCGACGCCGAGGTGGATGAGCCGGGCCTCCTCGCGCCCGGAGACGATCTCGATCCGCGCTCCAAGCGACTGCTCGGCGCGCGCGAGGAACTCGCCGCGGTTGCGCGCCCGCCGCAGCGTGCTCGTCCCGACCGCGCGCACGCTGTCGGCGCAGACCCCCCGCAGCCGCTGGCCGAAGCGCGCGAGGCAGGCGAGCGCCCGCTCCGTAGCTTCCGCGGTCAGGCGCCCCTCGTCGTCGAGCCCGCCCGCGAACCGCACCATCTCCTGGAGCCGGTCGATGATCTCGAGCTCCCCGTGGCGCAGCCGCGCCACGACGAGGTGGAAGCTGTTCGAACCGAGGTCGACGGCCGCGAAGACCCGCGGCTGGCACCTCGGCGCACGACGCGCGGCGCGCATCACCCCGCCTAGCCCTCTCCCCCGCAGCTCTCCGACGCCTGGTACTCCTCCGGCTTGTGGCGCACGATGTTGCCGTCGACCATGTAGATCACGTCCTCGGCGATGTT
>JANOHV010000238.1:0-1581 GCA_031406795.1 Candidatus Rokuibacteriota bacterium | reverse complement strand
TGATGCCCTCCGTGATCCCCGGCACCCCTACCGGCAGGCGCTGGAGCTGGCCTGCGGCGCCGTCGAGGTCCTGACGATCGACGAGGCGCTGCGGCTCTCCCGCGCGACGACCGCGGGGCAAACTGTAGTCATCGTCGCGACACTCCAGTCCTTCCGCGTTGAAGACACAACCGGACGGCGGGTCTACGGTCAAAATGGCGCGTTTAGTGAACACCTCTCGCTGGCGCCCGCCACCGCTCTCGCCGGGCTTCTACCGGGGCCTGACGGCAAGCCACGACCTTCGCTGGTAAATGTCCTGCGGATGCACCGGCCGGTCGTCATCGTCGACGAGGCGCACAACGCCCGCACCGATCTCTCCTTCTCGACGCTCGGCGCACTAAAACCCTCCTGCATCATCGAATTCACGGCGACACCGGCGCGGACGAAACATCCCTCGAACGTGCTGCATCATGTCTCGGCCGCCGAGCTCACGGCCGCCGACATGGTGAAGCTCCCCGTCCGGGTCATCACACGGCACCCGAGCCAACGCGACCAGCTTCTCGCGGATGCGATCACGCTGCGGGCCGATCTCGAACGCCTGGCGGGCGCCGAAGCGCAGCAGACCGGGGAATACCTCCGGCCGATCATGTTGATTCAAGCGGAGAGCGTCGAGGACTGCGAGCCGCTGCGGGAACGGCTCGGCCGGGATCTCGGCATTCCGCCAGAGCAGGTGAAGATCTCGACCGGAAAACTAGACGATCTGAAAGCCGTTGTGGATATCGGCTCACCGAACTGCCCGGTCCGATTCATCATCACTGTCCAGAAGCTCCGCGAGGGGTGGGACTGCCCCTTCGCCTACGTCCTGTGCAGCCTCAGGGAGACGCGCTCGGCGACCGCGATCGAGCAAATCGTCGGGCGCATCCTACGGCTACCCGGGGCCACGGCAAAGCGGCATCCTGACCTCAACTGCGCCTACGCCTTCTCTGTCTCCCCGTCCATCGTGGAGGTGCTCGCCGAGCTGCGTGACGCCCTGGAAAAGAACGGTTTCTCCGCCGCCGAGGCGGAACGGATCATCATTCCCGTTCCGCCGGGGATGCTCCCGCTGGGACTGCAGCCGCGGACAGTGACGTTCGCTCCCGAAGAGATCGACCTGGATGCTGCAGCCGCCTGCGTGGAAGGCATCGGCGGCAGCGTCGGTATTGACCGGGAGCGGAGCTCACTCACCATTCTGACGCCATTGAGTTCGGATGACACGGAGCGGCTCACCGGCGCCTTGCGGACCGAGGAGGCGCGCGGGAAGCTCCGCGATGCGGTAGATATGGTGCGGGCCACCGAGCGGGCATTCGGCGCGAGCGGCGAGCCCCGCGTCCCCTCACCGTTCGAGTTAGGGCTCGATTTCAGTGTCCCACGGCTCAGCGTGAGGGAAGAACAAGGGCTCTTCGAATTCGAAGCCACCCACCTTCTGGAGCACCCCTGGCGGCTCGGCGAGAAGGACGCCACGCTACCGGAGAGTTACGACCCACGGAAGAGACCCGCTGGCGCCGAGGGTTTCGTGGATGTCGGCGACGGTGGCCGGGTCGTGACGGGCATCTCCGAGCGGTC
>JANOHV010000215.1:0-10137 GCA_031406795.1 Candidatus Rokuibacteriota bacterium | reverse complement strand
CGGAAGGAGACGTCGATCAGCGCCGCCAGCTCCTTCTTCTTCATCAGCTTGTTCACGAGTTCGAAAGCCTGCAGCTCCCCGGATCCGGACTCCTGGCTCGCGGCGAGCGAGACCGACAGCTCCGGCGGCAGAATCTCGGAGAGAATCACCCGGCCCGGAGTCGTCTCGACCATCTGCTTGTCGATGCGCACACGGATCTTCTCGTGCAGGCCGACGACGTTGTGGTCATAGCTCCGGCGCACCTCGAGCCGGTCGGCGAACCGCCGCGGCTCGTGGTCCTTGATGTCGATCAGCTTGGTGAGGTAGTAGCAGCCGAGCACGATGTCCTGGGAAGGGACCGCGAGCGGCTTGCCGCTGGCCGGCGAGAGGATGTTGTTCGAGCTGAGCATCAGCTCGCGCGCTTCCTTCTGCGACTCCTCGGAGAGCGGAATGTGCACGGCCATCTGGTCGCCGTCGAAGTCGGCGTTGAACGCCGAACAGACCAGCGGGTGCAGCCGGATCGCCTTGCCCTCGATCAGCTGCGGCCAGAACGCCTGGATGCCCAGCCGGTGCAGGGTCGGGGCGCGGTTGAGCATGACCGGGTGGTGCTTCGTGACCTCGTCGAGGGCGTCCCAGACTTCGGGGAGTTCCTTCTCGACCATCTTCTTGGCGCTCTTGAGCGTGGTCGCCAGCCCCTTTTGCTCGAGCTTGTGATAAATGAACGGCTTGAACAGCTCGAGGGCCATCTTCTTCGGCAGACCGCACTGGTTGATCTTGAGTTCCGGCCCGACCACGATGACCGAGCGACCCGAATAGTCGACGCGCTTGCCGAGCAGGTTCTGGCGGAACCGGCCCTGCTTGCCCTTGAGCATGTCGGAGAGCGACTTGAGCGGGCGCTTGTTCGGCCCGCGGATCACGCGGCCGCGCCGGCCGTTGTCGAAGAGGGCGTCGACCGCCTCCTGCAGCATCCGCTTCTCGTTGCGGATGATGATGTCCGGGGCCTTGAGCTCGAGCAGGCGCTTGAGGCGGTTGTTGCGATTGATCACCCGGCGGTAGAGGTCGTTGAGATCCGAAGTCGCGAAGCGTCCGCCGTCGAGCGGCACGAGCGGGCGCAGCTCCGGGGGGATCACGGCGATCACGTCGCAGATCATCCACTCCGGCTTGCAGCCCGACTTGCGGAAGGCCTCGACGACCTTGAGGCGCTTGATGATCTTCTTGCGCCCCGCCGCGGAGGTGGCCACGAGCATCTTGGCCCGCAGATCGTCGCCGAGGGAGTCGACGTCGATCGTCTTGAGCAGCTGCTTGATCGCCTCGGCGCCCATGCCGGCCTTGAAGGCCGCGCCGAACTCCGCGTGCAGCTGCCGGTACTTCTCGTCGGTGACCAGCTCCTTTTCCTTGAGGCCGGTCGGCCCGGGCTCGATCACGATGTACGACTCGAAGTAGAGCACCCGCTCCAGATCGCGCAGCGTGATATTGAGGATCGTGCCGATGCGCGAGGGCAGGCTCTTGAAGAACCAGACGTGCGAGACCGGGCTCGCCAGTTCGATGTGCCCCATGCGCTCGCGCCGCACCTTGGACTGGATGACCTCGACGCCGCACTTGTCGCAGACGACGCCGCGGTGCTTCATGCGCTTGTACTTGCCGCAGTTGCACTCCCAGTCCTTGGTCGGCCCGAAGATCTTCGCGCAGAACAGACCGTCGCGCTCCGGCTTGAAGGTGCGGTAGTTGATGGTCTCCGGCTTCTTGACTTCGCCGTGCGACCACGAGCGGATCTTGTCCGGCGAGGCCAGCGCAATGCGGATGCCGCTGTACTGCGTCGGGTCCTTGTGCTTCTCGAACAGCGTGAATAAACTATCCAATGAATCGTCCTCCATCTTTATCTTCTGCCCCGCGCACCCGGCACCGTGACGACCTCGATGGAGGCCCAGATGCAAGGCGCGCGCG
Source organism: Candidatus Rokuibacteriota bacterium (assembly GCA_031406795.1). GTDB lineage: Bacteria > JAUVQV01 > JAUVQV01 > JAUVQV01 > DATDCY01 > DATDCY01. The sequence continues at coordinate 8,214 of JANOHV010000215.1, read as the reverse complement.
GTCTGAGGAGTGAGGCGTACTCGCCGCAGCCATTCTCCCGCCCACTCGCCCGGCTCGCAGGCGGCTGGGACAGCACCGCCGCAGATGGGTCTGCAGCGAGGTCGTCACTCCATCAGCTCCACGTCGAGGCCAAGCCCCTGCAGTTCCTTCAGGAGCACGTTGAACGATTCCGGCAGGCCGGCCTGGTGGAGGTTGCGGCCCTTGACGATCGACTCGTAGACCTTGGTCCGGCCGACGACGTCGTCGGACTTGACCGTGAGGATCTCCTGCAGCGTGTAAGCGGCGCCGTAGGCCTCGAGCGCCCAGACTTCCATCTCGCCGAAGCGCTGGCCGCCGAACTGCGCCTTGCCGCCGAGCGGCTGCTGGGTGACCAGGCTGTAGGGGCCGATCGAGCGCGCGTGGATCTTGTCGTCGACGAGATGGTGCAGTTTGAGCATGTACAGGCAGCCGACGGTGACCTCGAGGTCGAAGGGTTTGCCGGTGCGCCCGTCGTAGAGCACGGTTTTGCCGTTGGTGGCGAACCCGGCCTCGGTCAGCATCGCCTTGATCTCGGTCTCCGACGCGCCGTCAAAGACCGGCGTCGCGGTGTGAATCCCGTTGCGCACCGAGCGGGCGAAGGCCACGAGCTCTTCCCGGTCGAGCTGATTGACGACCTCGACGATCTCCTTGGCCTGCGCCTGGCCCTTGTCCTGCTCGCCGACGAAGATGCGCTTGACCCGCGCCTTGAGCTCGGCGGCCGAGGCGGTCTCGGCCAGCAACGCCAGCTGTTCACCGAGGCCCCGGGCGGCCCACCCGAGGTGGGTTTCGAGGACCTGCCCGACGTTCATGCGCGAGGGCACGCCGAGCGGGTTGAGCACGATGTCGACCGGCCGGCCGTCCGGGAGGTACGGCATGTCCTCGGAGGGGACGATCGTCGAGACGACGCCCTTGTTGCCGTGGCGCCCGGCCATCTTGTCGCCGACCGAGATCTTGCGCTTGATCGCCACGTAGACCTTGACGAGCTTGATGACGCCGGGGGGCAGCTCGTCCCCCTTCTTGAGCCGGTTGACGCGCTCGTCCGAGAGCGCCTTGAGCACGGCGGCGCGCTCCTCGGCCTTCGCGTGGACCTTCGCGATCTGCTCGCGCAGCTCCTCCTCCTTGAAGACCCGCGGCTGGAGCAGCGGCCCCAGGTCGGCCTCGAGCAGCACCTCCTCGGTCAGCACGTCGCCAAGCTTGCAGACGACTTTCTTGGACTTGCGCCCGGTCAGCCGTTTCGGCGAGGGCTTGCCCACGAAGAGCCCCACGAGCCGGCGGGCTTCCTCGTCGCGCAGCAGCGCCAGTTCGTCGGCGAACTCGCGCTTGATCCTGACGATCTCCTCGGCCTCGATGGCGGCCGCGCGCTCGTCCTTGGTCGTCCCGCGACGGGAGAAGACCTTGACGTCGACGACCGTGCCCTCGATCCCCGGCGGGGTGACCAGCGAGGAGTCGCGCACGTCGCCGGCCTTCTCGCCGAAGATCGCGCGCAGCAGCTTCTCCTCGGGAGTCAGCTGCGTCTCGCCCTTGGGGGTGACCTTGCCGACGAGGATGTCGCCGGGCTTGATTTCGGCGGCGATGCGCACGATACCCGACTCGTCCAGGTTGCGCAGGGCCTCCTCGGAAACGTTCGGGATGTCGCGGGTGATGTCTTCCTTGCCGAGCTTGGTGTCGCGGGCCTCGACCTCGAACTCCTCGATGTGCACGGAGGTGAAGACGTCGTCGCGGACCAGCCGCTCGGAGACGATGATGGCGTCCTCGAAGTTGTAGCCGTGCCAGGGCATGAACGCGACCACGACGTTGCGGCCGAGCGCCAGTTCACCCTGGTCGGTGGCCGAGCCGTCGGCGAGCGGGTCGCCGGCTTTGACGACCTGCCCCTCGCGGATGATCGGCACCTGGTTGACGCAGGTGTTCTGGTTCGAGCGGCGGTACTTGATGAGATTGAAGACCTCGAGACGCCCGGAGGGGTCGTCCGGCGTGGCCTCCCCACGCAGGATGATCCGGTTCGCGTCGACCTTCTCGATGACGCCGTCGCAGGGCGCCGTGATCGTGACGCCGGAGTCGCGGGCGGCGATGCCCTCGACACCGGTGCCGACCAGCGGCGCTTCGCGCACGAGCAGCGGCACGGCCTGGCGCTGCATGTTCGATCCCATCAGCGCCCGGTTCGCGTCGTCGTGCTCGAGGAACGGAATCAGCGCCGTGGCGACCGAGACGATCTGCTTCGGCGACACGTCCATCATGTCGATCTCCTCGGGCGGCGCCAGCTCGAACTCGCCGCCGCGGCGTGCCGAAACCTTCGGGGAGGTGAATTTCCCCGAGGCGTCGAGCGCCGTGTTCGCCTGGGCGATGACGTAGCGGTCCTCTTCGTCGGCCGTCAGGAACCGGACCTGATCGGTGACCCGGCCGTCCTTGACGGTCCGGTAGGGGGTCTCGATGAATCCGTAGTCGTTGACCCGGGCAAAAGTCGACAGGGAGGTGATCAGGCCGATGTTCGGACCCTCGGGCGTCTCGATCGGGCAGACGCGGCCGTAGTGCGTCGGGTGCACGTCGCGCACCTCGAACCCGGCGCGCTCGCGGGTCAGGCCGCCGGGGCCGAGCGCCGAGAGCCGGCGCTTGTGGGTGATCTCGGCGAGCGGGTTGGTCTGGTCCATGAACTGGGAGAGCTGGCTGGAGCCGAAGAACTCCTTGATCGCCGCATCGACCGGCCGGGCGTTGACAAGGTCGTGCGGCATCAGGGTCTCGACCTCCTGCACCGCCATGCGCTCCTTGAGCGCGCGCTCCATCCGCACGAGACCGATCCGGAACTGATTCTCGAGCAGTTCGCCGATCGACTTGACGCGCCGGTTGCCGAGGTGGTCGACGTCGTCGGGGCGTCCCTGGCCGGCGTTGATCTTGATCAGCCGGCGCAGCGTCTCGATGATGTCGTCGCGGGTCAGCACGCGCACGTCGAGGCCGACCTTGTCCTGAAGCGAGAGCTTCGTGGTCAGCTTCATCCGGCCGACGGGCGAGAGATCATAGCGCTTGGCGTTGAAGAACAGGTTCTCGAAGAACACCCGCGAGGTCTCGAGGGTCGGGGGCTCGCCGGGCCGCATCTTCTTGTAGATCTCGACGAGCGCCTCGGCGGTCGAGCGGATGCCGTCGGCCTCGAGCGTGTCGCGCAGGTGGCTGGTGGTGTGCAGGCCGTCGATCGCGAGCAGTTCGAACTGGCGGATCCCCTTCTCGCGGATGCTCTGGACGTCGGCCTCCCCGAGCGCCACGTTGCTCTCGAACAGCACCTCGCCGGTCGCCGGGTCCTTGATTTCGCGGGCGGTGATCTGCCCGGCCAGCTCCTCGGGGGCCAGCGGGATCTCCTCGACGCCGCTCGCCTTGAGCTTCTTCAGCAGGGCGCCCGTGAGCTTGTGCGCCTCCTTGACGAGCACCTCGCCCGTCTTGGGGTGGACGATGCCGCGGCGGAGCTTGTGCCCCTGGTGCAATTCCGGGTCCAGCCGCTTGGTGAACGCGCCGCTTTCGCCCTGGGTGACGGCCTCGCGCTTGTAGAAGGTGTCGAGGATCTCCTGGCGCGTGAAACCCATCGCCTGGAGGAAGGTCGTGGCGAGGAACTTGCGCCGCCGGTCGATGCGCGCGTAGAGGTAGTCCTTGGCGTCGAACTCGAAATCCAGCCATGAGCCGCGGTAGGGAATCATGCGGGCCGCGTAGAGGGTCCGCACCACGGGGCCGGTCTTGCTCTTCTCGCTGTCGAAGAAGACGCCGGGGGACTTGTGCATCTGGCTCACCACCACGCGCTCCGTGCCGTTGATGATGAACGTTCCCGTCGAGGTCATCAGGGGCAGCTCGCCGAAGTAGACTTCCTGCTCCTTCATATCCTTGACCGTCTTCTTGCCGGCGGCGTCCTTCTGGTAGAGCACGAGCCGGATGGTGACCTTGAGCGGCGCGGAGAGGGTCATGCCCCGCTCGCGGCACTCGTCCGCGGAGTACTTCGGCTCACCGATGCTGTAGCGCACATATTCCAGCGCCGCGATCCCCTTGAAGTCCTGGATCGGGAAGACGCTGTGGAAGACGGCCTCCAGCCCGAGGTTTTCACGCTCGGACTGGGGCACGCCCCTCTGGAGGAAGCGGTCGTAGGAGCTGGTCTGGATCCCGAGCAGGTACGGCACCTCGATGAAAGGCGGGATCTTCGAGAAGTCCCGCCGCGGGTGCGTGCCAAAGCTCCTTCTTTTTATCATTGCGTTCCCTCGCTCACGGTTGCTTGACGCACTCGCTAAGGCCCCATCTGCTGCGTTGCCCTTCGCCATTCGTCACTGCGGCGCACACCAAGTGCGCTTCATTCCTCAAGGCTCGGGCGCCTTGCACCTGGGACCTTATCGAGCGCGTCAACGTCGGGATACCCAGGAATATCTCACAGCTTTCCTGGACGGACCCAAATTCGTCGAGCCCCGCACCCGTTACTTGACCTGCACTGTGGCGCCAGCGGCCTCGAGGACCTTGCGGATGTTGTCGGCCTCTTCCTTGGAGACCTTCTCCTTGACGGGCTTGGGGGCCTCGTCGACGACGGCCTTGGCTTCCTTGAGGCCGAGACCGGTCAGGGTGCGGATCTCCTTGATGACCTTGATCTTCTCCGGGCCGACGCCCGTGAGGATGACGTCGAACTCGGTCTGCTCCTCGGCGACCGCGGCCGCCGGGCCGGCTGCGGCGACGGCACCGACCGGGGCGGCGGCGGAGACGCCGAACTTCTCCTCGAGCTCCTTGACGAAGGCCGCGAGCTGCAGGACGGTCATGTTCTCGATGAAGGTAACGACCTGCTCCTTGGTGATGTCGGACATGTCAGTAGTCTCCCTTTCAGTTTCGGCGGCCGCCCTTCCGGGCCGGCGCCGGTTTCAGTTCAATCCTCTCCGGGGCCGGACGGATCAGGCCGCGGCCTGCTCCTTCGACTTCCGGAGTGCTTCGAGCACGTAGACCAGCTTGCGGGCATTGCCCTGGCACACGGTCAAGAACCCGCGCAACGGGCTGGCCAGGCTGCCCACGGCGCGCGCGAGCAGCACGGCGCGCGGCGGCAGATCGGCGATCTGCCGGATCTCGGCGGGCGTGACCGGCTTGCCGAACACCACGCCACCCTTGAGCTTGAACGCCTCGATCTCCTTGTCCGTCGCGGTCAGCACCTTGACGAGCTCGACGAAATCGTTGTTCGCAAGGATGACCGCGTTCGGGCCCTTCGAGATCGTGGCGAGCCCGGACTTGTCCGTCCCCGCCACGGCACGACGCAGGAAGGTGTTCTTCAGAACCTTCATGCCGCCGTCGGCCTTGCGCAGCTTGACCCGCAACTCGGTGATCTGCTCCACGGTCATGCCGCGGTACTCGGCCACGAAGACGTTCGGCCGCTTCGCGAACTCGGCCTGGTACTTTTGCACCAAATCGATTTTTTCCTGACGCTTCATTGGCTATTCCCCCTTTCCCTGGAAAGATCGGCCGGAGTCTCCCTGCCAGGGATAATCACTGATCGAATCAAGAAGGTGCTGCATCGCCTTCTGCTCGTCTCGGCGGGCGGCACGTCGGGACCGTGCCATTATCCTCCCCCCCAGGGGAAGACCTGCTGTCTGTGACTCCTCAGGCGTATTCAATCCTCCGTCACGTGCCGTACTGCCCCAAACGGGAGCCGTCAGCTCCCGAACTGCCCGACGTCGAGTTTCACCCCGGGACCGATGGTCGTCGAGAGGGTGACGCTCTTGAGATAGTGCCCCTTGCTGGTGGCCGGCTTGGCCTTGATGATGCTGCCCATCAGCGCCCGGATGTTCTCCAGCAGCAGCGGCGCCTCGAAGGACTTGCGGCCGACCGCGGCCTGGACGATACCGGACTTCTCGGCCCGGTACTCGGCGCGACCGGCCTTCACTTCCTGGATCGCGCGGGCGACGTCGAAGGTCACCGTGCCGAGTTTCGGGTTGGGCATCAGGCCGCGCGGGCCGAGCACCTTGCCGAGCCGGCCGACCTGACCCATCATGTCGGGGGTCGCGATGACCTTGTCGAAATCCATCCAGCCGCCCTGGATCTTCTCGACGAGCTCGTCGCCGCCGTACGCGTCGGCGCCGGCGTCGCGGGCTTCGTTGGCCTTCTCGCCCTTGGCGAAGACCAGAACGCGCACCTGCTTGCCCAGGCCGTGCGGCAGCACGACCGAGCCGCGCACGAGCTGGTCGGTCTTCTTCGCGTCGATCCCGAGCCGGACCGAAATCTCGACCGCCTCGTCGTACTTGGCGTAGGAGAGGCTCCGGACGAGCGTCACGGCCTCGTCGAGCCCGTAGCGCTTCGTGCGGTCAACCCCCTCGAGGGCCTTGCGGTACTTCTTGCCGTGCCGTGCCATCGGTTCTCCTTCCGGTAGTGCAAGCGCCCCGGCGGTCAGCCGCAGGCTCCTACCGTGGTGCGCGTCGTTAGTTGATGTCCAGCCCCATGCTGCGCGCCGTGCCCGAGATCGTGTTGATCGCGCCGGCCAAGTCCTTGGCGTTCAGATCCGGGAGCTTGAGCCGGGCGATCTCCTCGACCTGCTTCTTCGTGACGGCCCCGACCTTCTCGCGGCCGGTCGTCCCCGAGCCCTTGACGAGTCCCGCCGCCTTCTTGAGCAGCACGGACGCGGGCGGGGTCTTCTGGATGAACGAGAAGGAGCGGTCGGAGTAGACCGTGATGATCACCGGGATGACCATCCCCTCTTCCTTGGCCGTCGCCGCGTTGAAGGCCTTGCAGAATTCCATGATATTGACCCCGTGCTGGGACAGGGCCGGCCCGACCGGGGGCGAGGGGTTCGCCTTGCCCGCGTTGAGCTGAAGCTTGATCTTGGCCATCTCTTTCTTCGCCATCGCATCTACCCTCTCGTTCTACGGTCGCGGGTCAGACCCGCTCCACCTGCAGGTAATCCAACTCGACCGGCGTCGACCGACCGAAAATGCTGACCATGACCCGGAGCTTGCCGCGTTCCTCGTTGGCGGTGTCGACCACGCCGTTGAAGTTCGTGAACGGCCCGTCGGTGATCCGGACGCTCTCGCCGATGTGGAACCGGACCCGCGGGCGCGGACCTTCCTCGGCGCTCGTCGCCTTGATGATCTCCTCGACCTCGGCCTCCGAGAGCGGCGTCGGGTGGGTCCGCCCGCCGACAAACCCGGTGATGCGCGGGGTCTCCTGCACCAGGTGCCAGGTCTCGTCGTTGAGCTCCATCTTGACGAGGATGTAGCCGGGGAAGATCTTGCGCTCGGAGACGCGTCGCTTGCCCTTCTTGAGCTCGACAATCTCCTCCGACGGCACCAGGATCTCGGAAATCTTCTCCGCCCAGCCGACGGCTGCCATGCGCTCGATCAGACTCTCGCGCACCTTGGCCTCATAGCCGGAGTAGGTGTGGATAACGTACCAGCGCTGCTCCGCCGCCGTGCTCACCGCTTCGCTCATTCGGGTCCCCCGCTGTCTGTCCCGGGCCGCGTCCGGCCTACTTCATCATGGAGCCGACGACCCGGGCGAGGACGACGTCCACGATCCCGAGAAAGAAGGCGACGACGAAGGAAACGGTGATCACGACCACCGTGGCGTTCATCGTCTGCTGGCGCGTGGGCCAGCTGACCTTCTTCAGTTCGACGCTCACTTCCCGAAAAAATTCCTGGATCTTCTGCAGCATCTGCGTCTCGTCCCGTCTCGGGCTGGCTCTCCGCGCCGCGCAGCGGCACGGGTCGCCGCCCGGTTAGCGGCCGGCCCCCTGCCAAACCTGGCAGGCCAGGAGGGATTCGAACCCCCAACCCGCGGATTTGGAGTCCGCTGCTCTAGCCATTAGAGCTACTGGCCTGTGACTTCCCATTGAAAGCTACTTGCCTTCCTTGTGCGGGGTGTGCGCCCGGCAGAAGGGGCAGAACTTCTTGAACTCCAGCTTCCCCGGCGTCAGCTTCTTGTTCTTGCTCGTGCGGTAGTTGCGTTGCTTGCACGTCACGCAGGCCAGTGTAATGTTCTCGCGCATCTTCAGTCTCCCGTTCCCGTTCGCTTCGTCCGCTTCGTCCGCGGACAGATTTCAATCTGTCCCCGTGTCGTGAACGGTCCTATTCGATGATCTCGCTGACGACGCCGGCACCGACGGTGCGGCCGCCCTCGCGGATCGCGAAGCGCAGTTCCTTCTCCATGGCGATCGGCGAAATCAGCTCGCCCACGATCTCCACGTTGTCCCCGGGCATCACCATCTCCACA
>JANOHV010000160.1:0-2001 GCA_031406795.1 Candidatus Rokuibacteriota bacterium | reverse complement strand
TTCCTCCCCGCGGAGTTGAAGAAGAACACCCTGCAGTAGACCGCCCGGCCGGACCGGCGCTCGACCGTGACCCGGCGGCCATCACGAAGACGCCTGCCGACGAGGAAAATGTGCAGTCGGGGTAGGGCGAGGACTTACAGTCGTCCCCAATACTCGTGGTCGTCGCGGGCCTCTCGCGGCGTCATTCCCGATTGGGCGGTGATCAGCGCCGTGTTGAGCACCTGAAGCTTGGGGCTCGAACCCCGCTGTCGCGCCCGATCTCCCGCGAACTTCTGCAAACCGGTCACCATGCCGGCTCCGGCGAGCAACTCAAGGTAGTGCGCGAGGGTGGTCGTGTTACCGGCATCCTGGAGCTGCCCAAGCATTTTCTGGTACGAGAGCACCTGCCCCGAATAGCTGTTGCGCATCCGTTCGGCGGAGGTCACGTCCGCCACCTTGAGCCGGTACTTCAGCCACGGGAAAGACGCCTTCAGCTCCTCGTTCAGGTAGAAGAGGCTGTTCTCCGAATGATCGACACGGTCGGCAGGATGAGCGCGATCAGATTGTCGCTGGATCAAAATGGCCTTTTCATGCAAAAATATTCAGCACATGGACATCGACATTCTGAAGAGGCTCCTCGCCGCCCTGCACGCGCGCCGCGTCCGCTATGTCCTCGTCGGCGAGTACCCGGTGGTGCGTTACGGGCCACCCGACGGCAGCGCCACCATCGACATCATGAGCGGCCTCGGCACCGCATTCTCGTTCGCGGACATCGAGAGCCAGGAGGCGGACCTCGAAGGGATTCCCGTGCGCGTGGCCACGCCGCAGATGCTCTACCGCATGAAGAGCGGCACCGTCAGGCCCATCGACCAGGCCGACGCCGGCAACCTCAAGCGCAAGTTTCACCTGCCGGACGATGCCAACCGCTAAATTCAAGTCCTTTGAGCTGGCCGCCGACGCCTTGCTGCTCAACCCACGGATGGCGTCCGCCGCATCGCGCATGCGCACCCTCTTCGAGCTGTCTGCACGCATCGCACCCAGACGGTATTCCTCCGGGGTCAAGAAATTCCGGTCCCTGGAAGAAGCGGCGGAAGATCGATCGACTTCTTGAGGTCAACTCCGACAACGATCTTCGCCAAGGCTTGGGCGCACAAAAAAACGGAGCGGTTTGCACCGCCCCGTTCGCGATCGATCAAGCTGGTTCTAGTGCTGCTGCTTCTTTCTCCGCATCAACCCGAGGCCAAGCAGGCCGGTGCCGAGCAGCAGCAGGGTGGCGGGCTCGGGGACCGCGGCGGCCGGGGGGGCTTCGTCGAAGAAGGCGCTGACGATTCTAATGTTCGCGTCGTACCGTGTCCCGTCGATTGTCCGACAAATATCATTCAGCCACGTGTACCGGACCGTGTAGATCCCGGCTTGAGTCACATCGATGTTGAAGAATCCGTTGAAGACCTCAGTGGAACTCCCGGGAATGGTGAACACCGTGTCGGTCCAGTCGTTGAACACCCTGAACTCGAAGTTCCAGCCGGCGTAGATTAGTCCTTGGTTGATCACGTTCAACCCTATATTCCAGTTTCCCGCAGTCAACTCGGTCTCATACTCGATCCACTGATTTCCCCAGTAAGTAACGACCGATCTATCGCCTTGATTAAACCACCCCTGGCCAAGGGTTCCGTCTACGCCCAGATGTTGACTCGCATCACTGTAATTACGGCCGGCAATGAGAATGTCCGGGGCTGCATAAGGGATGGCATGACCAGCCACAGGCACAATCCCGACCACCGCTGCCGCCGCAAGAGCCGAGATGAGCTTCTTCATGGTCCGCCTCCTTGTACCTTGTCGATTTCCTTTACTCATCTCAGTTGCAAGGACGGTGCCAATCAGTAAGTATTTGTTTTTGTATGCTTTCATACGCTGGCGTGATTCCCGAATACCCCGGAGTGTAAAGAATATTGACGATTCCAGCGGCCCTTCCGCTCATCATGCGGCCCCCCTCCTCAGCAGCACCACCGGAACGGTCTTGAG
>JANOHV010000149.1:0-3841 GCA_031406795.1 Candidatus Rokuibacteriota bacterium | reverse complement strand
GATGACGATCCGCGGCATCTTCCGGGGGCGCGACAAGACGGCCGACGAATCGCCGCTGCTCTTCCACTGGGACTACCTGAACGAGGGCGTCAAGCGCCTGATGCCCGGGGCCGCCGACAGCGTGGGCTGGTACCTCGTGGGCGTGAAGGACCCGGACCGCGCGGCGGAGGTCTCGGCCGCGATCGACGGCCTGTTCAGGAACTCGCTCGCCGAGACGCTGACCGAGACGGAGAAGGCCTTCAATCTCAGCCCCACAACCTTGACTTCGCCGTCCAAAGGCAAGCTTTCCCCTATGGATTCATGATACCTTGCCGTGCAGGGGCAGCCAGGCGAGGCTGTGTTCGCCTACACCGAGAACAGGAGGGGTGACATGAACATGAAGAGGTCGCTGGGAACGGTTCTTGGGATTGCAGTGGTCTGCTTCGCGACCGCGGCCGCGGCCGAGACGATCGTCATGCCGGGGAGCGGCTCCTCGCAGAGCATGCTGCGCGAGTTGGCGGCCGCCTTCGAGAAGGCCCACCCCGGGGTAAAGATCGAAATCCCCGAGAGCGTCGGCACGGGCGGCGGCATGAAGGCTGTCGGTGAGGGAAAAGCGGTGATCGCCCGGGTCGGCCGCAAGCCCAACGACAAGGAGGCGGTGTACGGCCTGGACTATCTTCCCTTCGCGCGCCAGCCGGTGGTGTTCGCCACGCACCCCTCCGTGAAGCTCAAGGGTATCACCCGCGCGCAGAGCCGCGATCTGTTCACCGGCAAGATCGCCTCGTGGAAGGAACTGGGCGGACCCGACGTGAAGGTGCGCGTCATCTCCCGCCCCACGAGCGAGACCAATTTCAAGCTTCTCCAGCAGAGCATCCCCGAGTGGAAGGACCTCGTGGTGACCGAACGCTCCAAGGCCGCCGCCACCGACCAGGAGATGGTGCAGTTCATCTCCGAGTACGAGGGGGCGATCGGTTTCAACGTGATCTCGGAGGTGCTCGAGAAGGGGCTCGCCCCTCTGGCCCTCGAGGGCGTCGCTCCAAGCGCAGAGACCTACCCGGCGCTCGTGGACGCCGGATTTGTCTTCAAGCCCGGCGCGCTCACCGGGAACTTGAAAGCATTCACGGATTTCATCTTCAGCGCTGAGGGCGCAAAGATTGTCCGCGCGAACCACGCAATCCCGACAGGCCGTGCGCAGTAAGGACTGATCGTGATCGTCGTTGGCTGGGCGGTCCGCCTGCAGAACCGCCTGAACGCCCTGCTGCCGTGGCGGGTCGGGCTCTTCGCGAAGATCGCCCTGCCCGTCATGGCGCTTTTCGTGCTGTTCTCGGGGGCGATCGGCGTCTGGGTCTCCCGCGAGACGCGCCGGGCGCTGCTCGAACAGACCGACCGGCAGGTCGCCGGCAATCTGCGCACCGCGCACATTCTGCTCGAGGCGGAGTGGGAAGCGCACATGAAGGGGATCGGCAACCCTGCCCTGCACCTGCAGCTCGGGCCCCTGATCTCCCGGGGCATGACCGACCACACTGCCGCGGTGCTGAAAAAACACCTGGCCGCGACCGGGCTCGACGTGATCCACGGATACGACGCCAAGGGCGTGTTCCTCGCCTCCTCCGCCGAATACCGATCCTCGACGGAACCCAAAGCCACGGCCGCTCTGCTGTCCGAGGTCGTTGCCTCCGGGAAAGCCACGCAACAGTTGATCCTGCTGCCGGCCGAAGTCCTGGTCTTCGAGGGTCTGGATCCCGGGATCGCCGCCGGCGGGGCCGCGCTCAGCCTGGCGGTCACCGTGCCGATCACCGACGAATTCGGCGATCCGGCAGGGTATCTCCTCGGCCTGCGTTTCCTCCCTCTCGCCGAAGCGCTGCTCCACCGGATCGGCGACAGCCTCGGCGCCGAGGTAATCATCTACCAGGGCAGCGCGCCCATCGCATCCACGTTCGGCGGCGACCGATCGACGCCCGTCCCGCTGTCAGCCCTGCCCGCCCTCACCGGCGGCCGGGAGGAGCGGCTCGAGACGTCCGCGGGCCGCTTGAGTGTCGGCAGCGAAACCTTTCACCTGCGCTACCTGAGCCTCACCGGCCGCGACGGCCGGACCCTCGGAACGCTCGCGACGGCCGGTTCGGTGACCGCGGCGCTTCGGCAGTCCCGGATGATGGCCGTCCGCGTGCTGCTCGCCGGCGTCGTCGCGGTGGCGCTGTTCTCGTTGCTGCTCGCGCTGATCGTCCAGACCGTGCTGCTCAAGGTCGGCGAGGTCGTCGCCTTCGTGAAGCAGGTCTCATCCGGGGACCTCTCCCGGACCGTCGAACTCAGGACGCGGGACGAGGTCGAACCCCTGGCAGCCGCGATCAGCGAAACCGTGGTGCGCCTCAGAGGCATCATCGGACGCGTCGAGGGATCGTTCCGTCTGATGGAGCAGGTCGCGGGATCGCTTGGCGGCATCTCCGAAGCCCTCGGCTCGGGAACCTCGCGGGGGGAGACGGTCGTCACCACGCTGGAGGGCGGCATGGGCGCGCTCGCCGACCTCGTGGAACGTACCGTGCGCGGGATGGAAGAGGTGCGCGGAGCCACCGACCGCGGGCGGCTCTCGCTCGAGGCGATGGGAGCCTCCGTGGCCACGACGGCACACGCCGCGGACTCGTTCGCGGGTTCGGCGGTGGAGACCGCCTCCTCGATGCAGGAGATGGCCGCAGCGGTGGCCGAGGTCAGCGCGGGCATCGCGGCGCTCGCGCGGTTCCTCGGCGAATCGATCGCCACCATGCACGAAATCACCCAGGCTGCCGCGGAGATCCGCGCTCTCGCCGCACAGACGCGGCAGGACGCCGGCGAGCTGGCCCGGGAGGCCGCCACCGACGGCCGCGGCGCGATGACCCGGGCCGACGGCGGCATGCAACGCATCCGCACGATCATCGAGTCCCTCGGCGGCACCGTCCGGAGCGTCCGGCTCAAGTCCGACGAAATCGGCGAAATCACGCAACTCATCGCGGATGTCGCGGACCAGACCAACCTGCTCGCGCTCAACGCCTCCATTCTCGCGGCCCAGGCGCAGGAGCACGGCCGGGGGTTCGGCGTCGTCGCCCAGGAGGTCCGTTCGCTCTCGCGAAGAACCGAACAGTCGGTGAAGAAGATCGCCGCGCTGGTCGGGAACATCCAGGAGGACAGCCGCAAGGCGCTGACCGAGTCCGAGGAGGGGATCGCGGCCGCCCGCGAGGGCGTGAAGCAGATCGGGAGCCTGGCTGCCATCCTCGAGAGGATCATCGCCGGTATCGACGGGACCCGGGTGCTCAACGAGCGCATCGCGGGCCAGACGGACGTCCAGTCCTCGAGAAGCGCCGCGCTGCAGGAGGCGATGCAGCGGATCGAAGTGATGTCGCGACAACTCGCGGGCGCCTCGGCGCAGCAGCATGAAACCAGCAGGTCGGTTCTCGGCATCGCGGAGGCGGCGCGCGGCAACGCCCTGGGGCTGAAAGACTCGGCCAAGCAGCAGACCCGGGAGGTGGAGGCCATCCACCGTCAGGTCGAGTCGACCGCGCAGACCGCCACCGCCCTCGGCGAAAGCGCGGCGCTCGTTCGCTCCCAGCTCGCCGCGGCGCGCGAGGGAATAGCGGTCCTGCGCGCCGTGACCACGGAGCAGCGCGCCGAGGTCGCCGCGCTGCTCGAAGCCATGGGAAGCTTGCGCCTCCACTCCAGCGAAGTGCGGGAACACATCTCCATCTTTTCGCTCGGCCGCCCGAAATGAGCGGCCAGTAACGGCGAGCGTCCCGCCGGAAGGTGCCGCAATGATCATCCTTAAGATCCTGCTGCGCAACTCCCTGCGTCACCCGCTGCGCAGCTCGCTCACGGCGGTGGCGGTGGCGGTGGCGAT
>JANOHV010000148.1:0-6048 GCA_031406795.1 Candidatus Rokuibacteriota bacterium | reverse complement strand
GATGACGATCCGCGGCATCTTCCGGGGGCGCGACAAGACGGCCGACGAATCGCCGCTGCTCTTCCACTGGGACTACCTGAACGAGGGCGTCAAGCGCCTGATGCCCGGGGCCGCCGACAGCGTGGGCTGGTACCTCGTGGGGGTGCAGGACCCCGACCGCGCGGCGGAAGTTTCGGCCGCGATCGACGGCCTGTTCAAGAACTCGCTCGCCGAGACGCTGACCGAGACGGAGAAGGCCTTCAACCTCAGCTTCATCAGCATGACCCAGGCGATCATCACGATGATCCGTCTCGTCTCGCTCGCCGTCATCGCCATCATCATGGTCGTGGCCGCCAACACGATGGCGATGACAGCGCGCGAGCGGATGAGCGAGTATGCGACCTTCAAGGCGCTGGGATTCGACGGCTTTCGCATCGGCGTGCTGGTCTGGGGCGAGTCGCTGACGCTGACCGCGGCCGGCGGCGCGCTCGGCATGGCGCTGACCTTTCCCGCGGCGCGCTACTTCGAGTCGCAGCTCGGCCAGTTCTTCCCGGTCTTCCAGGTCTCGGGGGACACCCTGCTGATGGATGCCGCCGCGATCCTTGTCGTGGGCGTCGCGGCCAGCGTCGTGCCGACCTGGCGAGCCGCCCGCGTGAATGTCGTCGAAGGCTTCCGCCACCTCGGGTAGCAGGCAGCGATGGCGATTCCGTACTCGTACTCGCTGCGCAACCTCTGGACACGGCGGCTGACCACCGTCCTGACCGCCGCCGGGATGGCGATGGTCGTCTTCGTGTTCGCCGCCATGCAGATGCTCGCGGCCGGGCTGCGGGCCACGCTCGTCGAGACCGGGTCGTACGACAACGCGGTGCTGATCAGGAAGTCCTCGCAGACCGAGGTCCAGAGCTCGGTCGCGCGCGAGGCCGCGGCGATCGTCGAGAGCCAGCCCGAAGTCGCCGTCGGCGCCGGGGGCGAGCGGCTCGTCGCCAAGGAGCTCATGGTGCTGATCAGCCTGGTGCAGCGGCGCGGGGAGCGCCCGGCGAACGTCACCATCCGCGGGATCGGCCCGGCGAGCCTGGCGCTGCGGCCGCAGGTGCGCATCACGGCCGGCCGCCTGCCGAGGCCCGGCAGCGCCGAAATCGCCGCCGGGTCGAGCATCGCGCGACGCTTCCGCGGCGCCGGCGTCGGGGAGCGCCTGCGCTTCGCCCAGCGGGAGTGGGCCGTGGTCGGGGTCTTCGACGCGGGGGGAACGGGATTCGACTCGGAGATCTGGGGGGACGTCGACCAGTTGATGCAGGCGTTCAACCGGTCGATCTACTCCTCCGTTCTGCTGCGCCTGCGGGACCCCGCGCAATTCGCGGGGTTGAAGAAGCGCCTCGAGGGCGACCCCCGGCTCGCGCTCGAGGCCAAGCGCGAGCGGCGCTTCTACGCCGACCAATCCGAGGCGATGGCCACGTTCCTGCGGGTCTTCGGCTCGGTGCTGGCGGCGATCTTCTCCTTCGGCGCGGTCATCGGCGCGATGATCACCATGTACGCGGCCGTCGCCAACCGGGTGCCGGAGATCGGGACCCTGCGCGCGCTCGGGTTCCAGCGCGGGAGCATCCTCGCCGCGTTTCTGCTCGAGTCGGCCTTTCTCGGACTGCTCGGCGGCGTCTGCGGCCTGTTGGGCGCCGCGTTTCTCCAGTTCGCCACCGTCTCCACGATGAACTGGCAGACTTTCTCGGAACTGGCCTTCCGCTTCGAACTCACCACCGCGATCGCCGCCAAGTCTCTCGCCTTCGCGCTGGGGATGGGGCTGGCGGGCGGGGCGCTGCCGGCGCTACGCGCCTCGCGCCTCGCCATCGTCGACGCCCTGCGCACGTCGTGACGGCTGCTGAAAAGGAGCAGGCATTGACAACCCTTCGTCCGCGTCGGACAATCGGTCCCGTATCCGAAGCCGAATCGTGGAGATCTTGTTGGGCGTCCGAAGTCGCAGGACGGAGACCTCGTGAAGAAGAAGCTGCTCATCGCCGACGACAGCCACCTGGCGCACCAGGTCTACATGGACTGCCTGGGTGACCAGTACGAGTACTCGCACGCCTACGACGGGGTGGACGCGCTCATCGCCGCCACGGTGGAGCATCCCGACCTGCTCCTGCTGGATCTCATGATGCCCCTGCTGGACGGCCGGACGATCTGCCGGAAACTCAAGGGCAACCCCAGGACCAAGGACATCAAGATCGTCATGGTGACGGCCAGGGACTCCCAGTCCGACCGCATCGTCGGCTTCGAGGTCGGCGCCGACGACTATGTCGAGAAATCCAATCCCCTGTCCTTTCTCCTGAGGAGTGTCCAGAAACTGCTGCCCTGATCGCGGCCCCCTCGCGGGGTACCGGGCGAGCAGGCCACGAGCGTCCCCCCGGCGTTCCGAATATCCACCTGCAGCTTTCGAAACACTATACTATCGGTCAGGAAGGAGGCAGGGACCATGACCCGTCAGGCAAGCGCGTCCGGCATCCCCCCGCGGGAGATGTTTGAGAACAATCCCCTGCCGATGTGGGTTTACGATCTCGAGACCCTGGCCTTCCTGGCAGTCAACGATGCCGCCGTCCACCATTACGGCTATTCCCGCGGCGAATTCCTCGCCATGACGATCAAGGAGATCCGACCGCCGGAGGAGGTTCCGTCGCTGCTGGCACGGACAGCGCGGAAGCTCGAGGGCTACGGTGCGGCCGGGACCTGGAAACACCGGAAGAAGGACGGGACCATCATCGATGTCGAGATCATCACGCACACGATAACCTTTGCCGGGACTCGGGCCAAGCTGGTGCTGGCACACGATGTCACGGAACGCAAACGCCTGGAGCAGAGTTTCCATACGGCTGCGCGCGAATGGCGCAAAGCGTTCGACGCCATGAACGACTGCATCGCCTGGATCGACCGCAACGGCAGGATTGTCCGGTGCAACAAGGCCTTGACGGTCCTCGCGAAGAAAAGCTACCAGGACATCATCGGCCATCATTGCGAGGAGGTGGTGTATGACTCCCTGGTCCCGGCCGCGGGTTGCCCGATCAAGGAGGTGATGACCACCCACAAGCGGGCGGTCACCACGTTAACCTCGGGATCGCTGACCTACAAAATCTCGGCGGATCCGCTTTTTGCCGATGACGGCGAATTCATCGGGGCCGTCCACATCATGTCGGACATCACCCAGCAGGAGCGGGTCGAGAGGGGCCTGCACGACCTGGCGCTCCAGCAAAGGGCGATTCTCGACAACATCCCCGACATCGCCTGGCTCAAGGACGATCAGAGCCGGATCCTGGCCGTGAACGAACCTTTCGGCAGGGCCTGCGGTCATTCCCCCGCCGATCTGGTCGGCAAGACCGATCTGGACATCTGGCCACGGGAGCTCGCCGAAAGGTACCGCGCAGACGACGCGGACGTGATGCGCTCCCGCACGCGCAAGGTCGTCGAAGAACCGCTTGCGGACAAAGAGGGGAAAACCTCCTGGATCGAAACGATCAAGACGCCGATCATCGATGAACAGGGCAGCGTCATCGGGACTACGGGGATCGCCCGGGATATCACTGCGCGACGCCAGGTCGAGGAAGCCCTGCGTCGCAAGGAGCACATGCTCTCGGAAGCGCAGCGCATCGCACAGATCGGGAGTTGGGAGGCGAATTTCGCGACGGGCGGCGTTTCCTGGTCCGAGGAGATGCACCGCATCTACGGCACGTCTCCGGCGACATTTGTGCCGACGATGGAATCCTACCTGCACCTGATACACCCACAGGATCGCAAGGCGATAGCGGGTTGGATCAGGGTCACGGCGGCGGGAAAGCGACTGGAGAACCTGGAGTTCCGTATCATCCGGCCCGATGGTGCCGAGCGTTGGGTGAGGGGCTCCGTCGAGCCGCTCCTGGACGTGGCGGGGCAGCCGATCGGCGCGATCGGGACAGGACAGGACATCACCGGGAAGAAGAAGATCGCAGATGTGCTGCTGGCCTCCGAAAAGAAATTTCGCACGCTCTTTGAAGCCGCGAATGACGCCATCTTCATCCTGGACATGCACGGGTGTTTCCTCGATGTAAATACGGTGGCTCACGAGCGCCTCGGCTATTCGAAGGAAGAGCTGCTGTCACGAAACGTGTCTGAGCTCGATTCGCCGGAATTCGCGGCCAGGGTGCCGGAACGGATCGAGGAGATTCGCCAGCACGGCAAGGCCGTCTTTGAGTCCGCGCATATCAGAAGAGACGGCACCATCATGCCGGTGGAGATCAATTCCGTCGTTGTCGACCACGAAGGCCGGAAAGTGCTCTACAGCATCGTTCGGGATATCTCGGAGCGCAAGAGAACGGAAGCGGAATTGCGCAGATCCCGCCTGTTGTACGAAAACACGCTTGCCAGTCTGGACGAATCAGTTCTCGTCGCGGACCTCAAGACGCGGAAAATCCTGGACTGCAACCTGGCGACAGAGAGGATCTTCGGTTACTCGCGCGAGGAATTGATCGGCCGGGACACGCGGCTGCTCTTTATAAACGACGAAAGGTACGCTGCGTTCCGCGGGAAGGTGGTATCGGAGATCGCCGATAAGGGGCATGCCGAATTCGAATTCCCGATGCAACGAAAGAATGGGAAGATTTTCCCGGCCGAGCACCTCCTGAGGCCACTCCTGAACAATGAGGGCGACACGCTCGGCATTGTCAGTGTCGTACGCGACATCAGTACGCGGAAACGGGCCGAGAATGCCATCCTGGATCAGAAGGCGTTCACGGAGCAGCTGATCCAGGGCTCCAGCGTCGCCACCTTCGTCATCAACGACCGCCACGAGGTCGTTCTCTGGAACAGAGCCTGCGAGGAGCTGACCGGTGTGCCTGCACCGGAGATGATCGGCTCCGCTCACCCGGGGAAAGCGTTCTACCAGGAAACGCGTCCGGTCCTCGCCGACCTGGTGCTCGACCGAAACCCGGAGAAACTCTCCCGACTCTATCCCATTTCCTCACGCTCCGTGCTGGTGCCGGAAGGGCTGCATGCCGAGCGATGGATCGCTCATCTGAACGGCAAAAACCGCTATATCGTGTTCGATGCCGCTCCCATTCGCGACAACGCCGGCAAGGTCGTCGCATCCATCGAGACCATTCAGGATCTTACGTCACGGAAGCTCGCTGAAGAGGATATCGCGGCAAGCGAGGATCGTTACCGGAATATCTTCGACAATGCCAACGACATGATCCAGAGCGTGGCGCCGGACGGACGTTTCCTTTTCGTCAACGCCGCCTGGCGCAGGACCCTGGGCTACGGCGAAAGCGACCTGCGCTCGCTTCTTATGTTCGACATAATTCATCCGAGCTGCCAGAAATCCTGTAAGGCTCAGTTTGCGAAAGTCCTGTCCGGAGTGAGGCTCGATTTTATCGAGGCGAAGTTCGTCGCCAGGAACGGGAGGATCGTCGATGTCGAAGGCAGCGCCAGCGTGCGCCGGGTCGACGGGAAGATCGTCTCGGCCCAAGTCATCTTCCGCGACGTCACCGAACGCAAGAAACTCCAGGAAGAGCTCTTCCGGATATCGCATGATTGGAAGGAGACCTTCGACACCCTCACCGACATGGTGACCGTCCACGACGCGGATTTCAACATCATCCGCGCCAACAAGGCCGCGGAGAAGATCCTCGGGCTGCCTTTCCTTGAGGTGAAGAGCATCAAATGCTTCGAATATTTCCACGGCACGGAGTGCCCACCCGCAGGCTGCCCGAGCTGCGCGAGTCTCGTGACGGGAAAGCCCTCCGTGAACGAAATCTTCGAACCGCACCTGGGCCGATATCTCGAAATCCGGGCCATACCGCGCATGGACAGCAACAGCCAGGTTGTCGGCCTGATCCATGTCGTCAGAGACATCTCCGAACGCAAGAGAAACGAGGCCGCCCTCGAACGCTACAGTCGCGAGCTCGCCGCCCTGAACACGGCATCCAACACCCTGATCCTCATCACGGATCTCCGGGATATCTATCAGGAGATCTGCGACATCATGATTTTTGTTTTCGATCTGCGGATGGTCTGGCTGGGAACCGTCGAGGAGAGCGCACCTGAGGTGCGACC
>JANOHV010000021.1:0-20474 GCA_031406795.1 Candidatus Rokuibacteriota bacterium | reverse complement strand
CCTCGCTGATCGGGGCGATCGCCGGGAACGCGAGCGTGGCCAGCGCGGGCGTGTCGACCGAGTTCAGCCGCACGACCTTGAACTGCATCACCAGGCCCGTCGTCGAGGGGTCGGCACGGTCGATCGGGGCGATCGGGAAGCCGCCGAAGGGGGAGTCGGGGCCGAGGTTCCTCATCGTGATCGTGGAGCCGACTTTCATTTTCGAGAAGTCGATGATGACGTCCGCCCGCTCAGCCGGGCCGACGAGCAGCTGCGGGAGCGGCACCGGAGCCGGCAGGAACCCGCCCTCCGAGCCGATCTGGGTGACTTTGACGTTCATGTTGTTGAGCGCGAGCACGAGGAACCGCGAGTCGGAGCCGTTGAGAATGCGGAAGCGGTATTTGCGCGGCTCGACGTTCAGGAAGGGCCAGGTCTTCCCGTTGACGACCATCGTGTTGCCGAAGAACTCCGGGTTATGCAGCGGCGCGACGTCGCTCGGGAAGAGCGCGTCCCCGGTGTACGGCCCGAGGTAGCCGTCGAAGAAGGCCCGGGTGTCCGGGTAGAAGAGCGAGCCGTTCGCGTTGAACGACCGGTCCTGGATGACCAGCGGGATCTCGTACTTGCCGCTGGGAAGTGCGGCCGGCGGGAGATCGTCGGCTCCGCCGCGCACGAGATAGAACCCCGCCGGCCCCGCGTAGACATTCGTGCGGGTCATGCCGAGCGTGTGGTCGTGGAACCAGAGCGTCGTGGCGCGCTGGTCGTTGCGATACTGATAGAGCGCCTCGCCGGGGATGTCGAACGCGCCCGGGATCTGGCTCTGATTGAAGGTCGAGCCCACGGTCGCATACGTCGGATCGATGTTGTTCGCCGCCGGCAGGAACCAGGCCGAAGGATAGCCGTCGCTGTGGTCTTCCACGTGCGCGCCGTGCAGGTGCGGGACCGACGGCACGGGGCCGGTGTAGGGGAGTTGGCTGATGCCCCGGCAATCGGGCATCGGCATGGGCGGCGTCATCATATCGAAACAGCCGGGTCCGTCCATGGCTGGATTCGCCCAGTGCAGCGTCTGGTCCACCGGGAGCAGATGGGGAAGGAAATTGCAGGCCGGGTCGGTAGCCGGGGTCGCCGATGCCGCGCAGGCATCCGGGTTGACGACCAGTTGGTTCACCCACTTGACCCGCAGCGGCTTGTTGTACGCGGCCTCGATCGAAAGCGACGGGTAGCTGAACGTCGCCGGGTTGGTCAGGGACCCGTACCCCCAGACCGTCGTCTTGGGGAGAGCCTTGTTCTTGGTGGTCTTGGAGGAGAGCACCTGCTGCTTGAACTGCCGCAGGCCGATCTCGTAGTAGTCGATGCCCTGTCCGGACAGGGCGGGATCAGGTGTCTGGGGCATGACGCCCGGGATGGGCAGTGGGTCGACGAACTTGGCGATCGACAGGGGATTGAGCGTCCCTCCCGGCAGCGGCGCCGCAAAACTCGGGACGGACAATGTCGTCGCGACGAGTACCGCCGCCAGCACGACAAAGCCAAGAATTCTTTTCGGTGAAGTCATTTCGTTCCTCCTTCGTTGACGTCAGGAAACCATGCGACCACTACCCGCGCCCATCCCGCGATTGCCAGGCTGCACCCCCCCTTCACTCGGCTGCGGTTGCATGCGGACGAAGTCCGCATGAAAAACCATTCATTCTCCCGCGCTGGACTCGCATCGCGGTGCGCGAAGCACCACCCGGTGCGCTCCCCTGAAAGGAGATCGTCTCGGTTGGTTGAAAAATTTATCGCATGCGTCCCAGCATTCATATGGAGTGAACTATCCATTTCTGCGACGCCACCCTACCGGAGAAGAAAGCGAGGGGCGCCGCGAGCGACACCCCGGAGGACCCTCCACGTGGCGAGCATGATTCCTGCGGGTGGAACGCCTGCAACGCCCGTCGGCCGTTGCTGCGATTTGCAGCTCCTTGACAAGCTTGTGGTATCGGCGGAAAATTCCAATCCCGGCGAGTATGAGGCGAGGAATTGCAGGTTCGAGGTGGAGATGCGGGTGCGTGGCGGCAGGACTGAGACGTTGCAGACATGATCTTCACCGGGACGCTCCCGCTGGCGGGCACCGCGGTGCGCACCGCTCCCGCCGCATTCGCCCCCGCGGCGTTCGTGAAGGCCGCGGGGAGTCCCCGCGAGCCCGTTGCCGTCGTACTCGATAGCCGGCGGAACCGGCCGGGCGTCCTCTTCGCAGACGCGGTCGAGGACCCCGCGGCGGAAATCGACGCGACCGTAACCGCGCTGCTCCCCGCCCTCTACCCCGAGTGGCTGGGGGATCGATCCTTCTGCGAGACGCACGGACTGCGCTTTCCGTACGTGGTCGGGGAGATGGCGAACGGTCTCACGACCGTCGCGATGGTAGTCGAGGCGGCGCGCGCCGGCTTCATCGGGTTCTTCGGGGCGGCCGGGCTCGACCCGGCGCACATCGAAGATGCGGTCGCACAACTCGCGCGCGAACTGGGGCCGGATGGCCCGTGGGGGTCGAACCTCATCCACTCCCCGCAGGAATCGGCGCTCGAGGACGCGACCGTCGCGGTCTACCTGCGGCGGCGCGTGCGCCGCGTCTCCGCCTCGGCGTTCATGAAGCTCACGCTCCCCGTCGTGCAGTACGCCTGCTCGGGGCTCACCGCCGATGCCGCCGGGCGCGTGCAGCGGAAGAATCACGTCTTCGCCAAGATCTCGCGTCCCGAGACGGCGCGCCTCTTTCTCGCGCCGGCCCCGCAGGAGCTGCTCGACGCGCTCGTCGCGGCCGGGCGCCTCACGCGGGAAGAGGCGGAGCTTGCGCGGCGCGTGCCGCTGGCGGAGGACCTGACGGTCGAGGCCGATTCCGGCGGACACACGGACAACCGGCCCTTGACAGCGATCTTCCCGAGCATCGCCCGCGCGGCTGCCGAGCTTGCGATGACCCATGGCCACGGCCGCCAGGTGCGCCTCGGCGCCGCCGGCGGGCTCGGCACCCCCTCCGCGGTCGCCGCGGCGTTCGCGCTCGGGGCGGCCTACGTGCTGACCGGGTCAGTGAATCAGGCCGCCGTGGAGTCCGGGCTCGGCGCGTCGGGACGAGCGCTGCTCGCGCAGGCGGGGGTGGCCGATGTCGCCATGGCGCCGGCGGCCGACATGTTCGAACTCGGCGCGCAGGTCCAGGTCCTGCGGCGCGGCACGCTCTTCGCCGCGCGCGCCAGGCGCCTGCGGGAACTCTATAAATCCTGCGCCCGCATCGAGGAGATTCCCCCGGCCGAGCGCGCGCGCCTGGAGAAGGAGATCTTCCTGCTGCCGCTCGAGGCGGTGATCGAGCAGACCGAACGTTACTGGGCGGGGCGCGACCCGCGCCAGAACGAGCGCGCGGGCCGCGACCCGAAGCACCGGATGGCCTTGTGTTTCCGCTGGTATCTCGGCCAGTCCAGCCGTTGGGCCATCGCCGAGGACCCGGCGCGCCGCGCCGACTATCAGATCTGGTGCGGGCCGGCGATGGGCGCGTTCAACGACTGGGTGCGCGGCTCGTTCCTCGAGGATCCCTCGCGGCGCACCGTGGCCCAGATCGGGCGCAACCTGCTCGAGGGCGCCATCGCGGTCGCGCGCGCCCAGCAGCTGCGCGCCTGCGGCGTCCCCGTTCCCCTAGGCGCTTTCGACGTGGCGCCGCGGCCGCTGGCCTGAGCGATGAACCGGTCCACTGGCGGGGGTGCCCCATGAGCGAGCGTCGCGACCGCCGCGTCCCGATCGCGATCGTGGGCGTCAGCGCGCTGTTCCCGGGCTCCGTCGACGAGACCGGGTTCTGGCGCGACATCCTCGCCGGCCGCGATCTGATCCGCGACGTCCCGCCGAGCCACTGGCTCATCGACGACTACTACGACCCGGACCCGGCTGCGCCGGACAAGACCTACGCGCGCCGCGGCGCCTTCCTCGACCCGGTGCCCTTCGATACCCTCGGCTTCGGCGTCCCGCCGAGCATCGTCCCGGCGACCGACACCGTGCAGCTGCTCGCGCTGATCGTGGCGCAGCGCGTGCTCGAGGATGCCGCGCGCGGGCAGTTCGCCGCGCTCCCGCGCGAGCGCATCGGCGTGATCCTCGGCGTCACTTCGGGGCAGGAGCTGCTCAGCACGATGGCCAGCCGGTTGCAGCGCCCGGTCTGGATCAAGGCGCTTCGCGAGGCCGGCCTCCCCGAGTCGCAGGTCGCCGGAATCTGCGACCGGATCGCGGCTAGCTATGTCCCCTGGCAGGAGAGCACGTTCCCCGGCCTGCTCGGCAACGTGGTGGCCGGGCGCATCGCCAATCGCTTCGATCTCGGCGGTACCAACTGCGTCACCGACGCCGCGTGCGCGAGCACCTTCTCCGCGGTGTCGATGGCGGTGAACGAGCTGACGCTCGGGCAGGCCGACCTGGTGATCACCGGCGGGGTCGACACGCTCAACGACATCTTCATGTACCTGTGCTTCAGCAAGACGCCCGCGCTCTCGCGCACCGGCGACTGCCGGCCCTTCTCCGACGAGGCCGACGGCACGCTGCTCGGCGAGGGGCTGGCGATGGTCGCTCTGAAGCGGCTGGACGACGCCGAGGCCGCCGGCGACCGCATCTACGCCGTGCTGCGCGGCCTGGGCAGCTCCTCCGACGGCCGCGCCAAGAGCGTCTACGCCCCGCGCGCCGAGGGGCAGGCGCTGGCCCTGCGGCGGGCCTACGCGGCCGCCGGCTACGGACCCGAGACGGTCGAACTGGTCGAGGCGCACGGGACCGGCACCACGGCCGGGGACCTGGCGGAGTTCGAGGCGCTGCGCGCCGTCTTCGACGAGTCGGGACGGACCGACCGGCAGTGGTGTTCGCTCGGTTCGGTCAAGTCGCAGATCGGGCACACCAAGGCTGCGGCGGGAGCCGCGGGCCTCTTCAAGGCGGTGCTGGCGCTGCAGCACGGAGCGCTGCCGCCGACGATCAAGGTCAGCCGCCCGAACCCGAAACTCGCCATTGACGAGAGCCCGTTCTGCCTCAACACGGCGGCGCGCCCCTGGGTCCGCGGCGGCGATCACCCGCGGCGCGCCTCCGTCAGTTCCTTCGGGTTCGGCGGCAGCAACTTCCACGTGACGCTCGAGGAGTACCGGGGGCCCGCGCCACGGGCGCTGCGCCGCCGCGTCGCCCCGTCCGAGCTGGTGCTCTTCGGGGCCGCGTCGTGCGGGGATCTGGCGCGCGAGCTGCGCGAACTCGAGGTCGGCGGCGCCGGTTTTCTCCCCTGGCTCGCCCGCGCGACGCAGCAGGGGCTCGCCGGCGTGCCGCGGGTGCGTCTGGCGATCGTCGCCGCCGACGAGGAGGACCTGAGGGCGAAGCTCGCGGCCGCGGCGGAGGCGCTGGAGCGGGCGCCCGACGCGCCGATCGATCTGCCCGGCATCCACATCGGCGTCGGGCCAGCCGCGGGCGATCCGGCCTACCTGTTCGCGGGACAGGGGAGCCAATACGTCGGGATGGGCACCGGGCTCGCGCTGCTCTGGCCGGAGGCCCTGGCCGCGTGGGACCTGGCCGCCGACCTACCGATCGCCGGGCCGGTGCGGCTGCAGCAGGTGGTGTTCCCGCCGCCGGCGTTCACCGACGAGGAGCGTTCGCGTCAGGAGGAGCGGCTGCGGCTCACGCAGTGGGCCCAGCCGGGCCTCGCCGCCGCGGCCCTGGCGCAGTTGAAACTGCTTTCCGCCGCGGGAGTGCGGCCGGGGTGCGTCGGCGGGCACTCCTTCGGCGAAGTCGTCGCCCTGCACGCGGCGGGGGTCTTCACCGCGCCGGCGATGCTCGACGTGGCCCGGCGCCGAGGCGAGCTGATGGCGGGCGCCGCGCGCACGCCGGGGGCGATGACGGCGGTGCGGGCCTCCGCCGAGCAGGTGCGTGCGCTGCTCGCCGGGCACCCCGAAGTCACGTTTGCCAACCACAATGCCCCCGATCAGGTCGTGATCTCCGGCCCGGCGGACGCGGTCGGCCGGTTCGAGACGCACCTGCGGGCCGAGGGGCTGCCGTCGCTGCGGCTGCCCGTCGCCACGGCCTTCCATTCGCCGCTGGTGGCGGACGCGGCAGGCGACTTCGAGCAGTACCTGGCGTCGGTCCCCTTCGGGCCCGCTTCGGTCCCCGTCTTCTCCAATGCGGAGGCCGCGCCGTATCCCGCAGACCCGGCTTCGATGCGCCGGCTGCTCGCGGCGCAATTCGCCCGGCCGGTGCGGTTCGTCGAGCAGATCGAGGCGATGTATGCGCTCGGCGCGCGGACTTTCGTCGAACTCGGACCCGGGGCGGTGCTGACGGGACTCGTCGGGAAGATCCTGGCCGGCCGGCCCCATCGCGCGATCAATCTCGACGCGCGCGGCAGCGACGCCGCCACGGCGTTTCACCGCGGCCTCGCGCTTCTCTACGCGGCGGGACACGAGCTGGACCTGGCGCCGCTCTGGGAGTCCTTTCTGCCCCAGCCGGACCCGCGGGAACTGCGCCGCCCCGCGGCCGCCATCGATATCTGCGGGACGAACTACGGCAAGCCGTATCCGCCCGCGGGCGGCGCTGCGGCCCTGCCGCCGCCGAACGCCGAGCTTGCCGTTCCGGCTGCTGGGGGGGGGGCGGCAGCCGCGTCGCGGGGCGACGAGGGAACCTGGCTCGCGGCGTATCGAGAATTGCAGCGTGAGACCGCCGAGGCGCACCTGGCCTGGCAGGAGACGACGACCCGGACCCATCTGGCTTTCCTGCAGTCGGTGGAGCGCTCCTGCGCCTCGCTGGCGCAGGCCGCCGGGCTGCCTGCGGCGGATTTCGGGTTGCCGGCCGAACTGAAACCGGTTCTGCACGCGTGGAGCGATCCATCCTCGTCCGGGCCGCGGTGTCCCGGAGCATCTGCGCCCGCTCCCACGGTACCGTGTGCGATCCCGGAGACGGCCGCCGCGGCCGATCCGTCCGCGAGGAACGTCGCAGGAATCCTTGCCGTGCTCCTCGTCGTGGTGGCCGAGAAGACCGGCTACCCGGTCGATCTGCTGCGGTCGGAGATGGCGTTGGAGGCGGACCTCGGCATCGATTCGGTCAAGCGGGTCGAAATCCTCGCGGCGCTGGAAGAGCGCCTCCCCGCACTGGCCCAGCTCGAGCCGGCGGCGCTGAGCGAAATGCGGACGCTCGGCGACATCGTCGCCCGCCTCGAGGGCGTCGGCTCCGGGGGCGCCGCGCCGCCCGAGACGCTCGACCTGGCGGCGCTGCTGCTCGGGGTGGTCGCGGAGAAGACCGGCTACCCGGCGGAACTGCTGACGTTGGGCATGGGGCTGGAGGCGGACCTCGGCATCGACTCGATCAAGCGGATCGAGATCCTCTCGGCGCTGGAGGAGCGACTCCCGGGCGGGGCGCAAGTCGCTCCCGCCGCGGTGGGCGAACTGCGCACGCTCGGCGACATCCTCGATCACCTGCGGCAGCGCGAGAGCTGTCCCGGGGGACCCGCGCCCGCACTCCTCGCCCCATCCGGTCCCGCCGCCGCCTCGACGTGCCCGGGGGATCCGGCTGAACCCCGCCTGGAGCGCTTCACCGTGGAGACTGTCGCGACACCCGCTCCCGGGCTCGGCCTCGCCGGCCTCGCCGCATGCCGGCTGATCCACATCGTCGGCGACGGCGGCGGCGTCGCCCGGGAACTTGCCGCCCGGCTCGGGACGCGCGCCATACCGGTCGAGGAGCCGCCACCCGAGGCCGAGGCCGTCATCGTTCTGGCCGGCCTCGGGGGAGACGGCGACGCCAATGCCGCCGGGATCGCCGTGCGAAAGGTCTTTCGGGCCGCGCGCGCGGTGGCCGGCGCATTCGCCCGGCGCGGCGGCGTGTTCGTCACCGTGCACGATTCAGGGGGCGACTTCGGCCGCTCCGGCGGAGAGCGCGCCTGGCTGGCCGGGATCGCCGGCATCGCGAAGACCGCGGCGCTGGAGTGGCCCCGGGCTTCGGTGAAGACCATCGACCTTGCGGCCGGGAGCCGGTCCGCCGCGCTGCTTGCCGCCGCCATCGTCGCCGAGTTGCACGAGGGCGGGAGCGAACGGGAAGTCGGCCTGACCACCGCCGGGGAACGCCTGACCCTGGTGAGCCTGCCACGCGGCGGCGAGGCGGCGCAGCCGGCGGCCGCGCTCGGCGAACACCCCGTGGTCCTGGCGGCGGGCGGCGGGCGCGGCGTCACCGCCGCGTGCGTGATCGCCCTGGCGCGGGAAACGCGCGGCCGATTCATCCTGCTGGGCTCGACGCCGCTTCTCGAGGAGCCCGCCGGGCTCGCGGAATTGCGGGACGAGGTCTCGCTGACGCGGGCCCTGGCCGAGACCGCCCGCGCCTCCGCGAAGGCGCTCGCGCCGTCGCGGGTCGCCGCGCAGGCGCGCGCCCTTCTCGCGGCGCGCGAAGTGCGCGCCACCCTCGAGGCATTGCGCGCCGCGGGCGCCGAGGGTCGCTACGTGGGGGTCGACATCCGGGACGGCGCCGCGCTGATACCGGCGCTGGCCGAGGCGCGCGCGGCTTTCGGCCCGATCACCGCGCTGATCCACGGCGCGGGCCGGCTGGCCGATCGACTGATCGCCGACAAGACCGACGTGCAGTTCGACCTCGTGCACGAGACCAAGACCGGCGGCCTGCGGGCGCTTCTCGATGCCACCGCCAACGATCCGCTGCGCTGCATCGCGCTCTTCGGTTCGGTGGCCGGGCGGCGCGGCAACCCGGGACAGTGCGACTACGCCGCCGCCAACGAGACGCTCGTCGCGGCGGGGGCACGGGAGGCGCGGCGGCGCGGCGGCGGCTGCGCCGTGCTCGCGCTGGACTGGGGCCCCTGGGACGGCGGGATGGTCACGCCCGCCCTGCGCGCGCACTTCCTCGCGCTCGGTGCCGGGCTGATTCCGCTGGGCGCCGGGGCCGCGGCGTTCGCCGAGGAGGCGCTGCGGGCCGCTCCGGGCTTCCGCGAGATTCTCATTGAGGCATCCCCGTCCGGCGTCGTCGAGGGGCGGCGTCGCGACCTCGAAGTGGTGGTGACCGCCGCGTCGCACCCGTTCCTCGTCGACCACGCGATCGACGACGTTCCCGTGCTGCCCGTGGTGATGGCGCTGGAGTGGTTCGCGCGGGCCGCGCGCGCCGCCCGGCCGGGCCTGGAGCTGACCGTCTGCAGAGACGTGCGCGTGATGCAGGGCGCGCGCCTCTGCCGTTACAGCAACGGCGGCGACCCCTTCACCGTCGTCTGCCGCGAGAACGGGGACGGTCGGATGGAGCTGGAGCTGCGGGGCGCCGACGGCACGCTGCACTACACCGCCGCCGCGGAGTTCTCCGGATCGCTGCCCGACGGTGACGCTCCCCCCGCCCCGGCCGGGCTGGAGCGGTACGCGCGCGCGACCTACGGGGTCGAACTCTTCCACGGCCCGCAGTTCCAGGTGATTCGCGCCGTCGAGGGGATCTCGCCGGAGGGGGCGGTCGCCCTGCTCGACGGCGCGCTCGCCGGCGGGTGGCGCGGTTCCTGGACCACCGCCGCGGCGCTGCTCGACGGCGGTTTGCAGCTGGCGCTGCTCTGGAGCGGCCACGTCATCGGCGGGCGTTCGCTCCCGACCGCGGTCGGGGCCTATCACGCCTATCGCGCGCGTTGGGATGCGGGCGAGGTCTGCTGCCGCCTGCGCGGCACGGTTCTCGGCGCCGACCGGGTTGTCTGCGACATCTCCTTCGTGACGGCGGGGGGCGAGCTCGTGGCGGAGCTGCGCCGGGTCGAGCTGCATCGACGGCCGGGATTCCTCCCCACCCCGTCCCTGCGGTGAGCTTCCCCCCGATCGCGATCGTCGGTCGGGCCTGCGTGCTGCCCGGCGCGCTGAGTCCCGGCGCGCTCTGGGAGCGGGTGCTCGCGGGCGACGATCTCGTCTCCAGCGCCCCGCGGGGCCGCTGGCGGGTGCGCCGCGAACTGCTCTTCGGCGGCGCCGACTCCGGCCTGGACGCCGTCTGCACTGATCGCGGCGGCTATGTCGCGGGCTTCGATGCCCTATTCGATCCTGCGGGGTTCGCGCTGCCGGCGGAGCAGGTGCAGCGGCTCGACCCCCTGGCGCGCTGGCTTCTGCACGTTTCGCGGGAGGCGCTGCGCGAGGCCGGCGTGGAGGGCGGGCCGCGCGTCGCGGCGGTCTTCGGCAATCTTTCCTTTCCGTCCGCCGCGTTTGCCCGGTTCGCCGAGCGGATCTGGCTGGGCCCCGCGCTCGCCGCCGCCGCCGGGATCGGACCGGTCGACGCCCGCAACCGCTTCTTGTCCGGGTTGCCGGTCCAGCTCGTCGCGCGTGCGCTCGGGTTGGGGCCGGGGTTCGCGATCGACGCCGCCTGCGCCTCTTCGCTTTATGCGATCAAACTCGCGTGCGATCTGCTGCACGACCGGCGGGCAGATGTGGCGCTGGCCGGGGCGGTCAACGCCGCGGACGATCTCTTCATCCACGTCGGCTTCACCGCGCTGCAGGCGCTCAGCCGCAGCGGGCGCAGCCGGCCGTTCCACCGCGAGGCCGACGGTCTGCTCCCGGCCGAAGGGGCGGGTGCGGTCGCCCTCAAGCGCCTCGAGGACGCGCAGGCCGCGGGCGACCGGGTCTACGGGGTGATCCGGGGCATCGGGCTCTCCAACGACGGACGGGGCCGCGGTCTTCTGGCGCCGGCCGAGGAGGGCCAGGAGCGCGCGCTGCGAGCGGCCTACGCGGCGGCGGGCCTGCTGCCGGCCGACGTCTCCCTGCTCGAGTGCCACGCCACCGGGACGGCGGTCGGGGACGCCGTCGAGGTGTGCAGCACGGCGCGTGTTTTCGCCGGCGTGGCGGACCTCCCCGTCGGTTCGCTCAAGTCGAACTTCGGCCACGCCGTGACCGCCGCGGGCATCGCGGGCCTGCTCAAACTCATCGGCGCCATCGCCGCGGGCGTGCGGCCGCCCACCCTTCACGCCGACGACCCGCTGGCGCAACTGGCGGGCACGCCGCTGCGGCTGCTGCGCGAGGCGGAGCCCTGGGTGTGCCGCGGCATGCGGCGGGGAGCCGTGAGCGCCTTCGGGTTCGGGGGCGCCAACGCCCATCTGATCGTCGAGGAACCCGGCGATCGCAGCGCGGGGGGGCGATGCGCCGCCGGAGCTCTTTCAAGCGCCTCGCCTGACTCCTCCTCCGGAGACTTCCGCTCCGCGCCGCCCCGCCGCGTGGCTCCCGCGGCTGACGTACCGATCGCCGTGGTGGGGATTGGCGCCGCGGTCGGCGCGGGGAGATCGGCGGCGGATTTCGCCGCCGCGCTCTTTGCCGCGGACGGCCCGGCGACCCATCGCGCCACAACGATCTGCCTCCCGGTGGTCGGCACGCGCTTCCCGCCGAACGATCTGGCGTTCGCCCTGCCGCAGCAGACCTGGGTCATGGCGGCGGCGCGGGAGGCGCTGGCCGCGATCGTCCTGCCGCAGCCCGATCGTGCCGGCGTGATGATCGGAACGGGGTGCGACCCGGCTGTGGCGCGGTATGGGGCCCGCTGGCGCCTGCCGGACATCGCGGCAGCCGCGGGCGTGACCGACGAAGTCTGGATTCGCCGCGCCGCCGATCTCCTGTCGCCCCCGCTTGCCGGGGCCGGGGTCCTCGGCACGATGCCGAATCTCCCGGCAAATCGCCTGAATGTCCAGTTCAACCTGACGGGCCCCGGTTTTACGATCTCGGCCGAGGAACTCTCCGGGGTCAGGGCGCTCCAGGTGGGGCTGCGCGCGCTCCGCGCCGGGGAGCTGGATCTGGTGTTGGCGGGCGCAGCCGATTTCTCCTGCGACCCGGTGCATGAGGCGGCGGCGCGCGAACTCGGTCTGCACGGGCCGCACGGGGACGGCGCTGTCGTCCTCGCGCTCAAGCGCCTGACGGACGCGCATCGCGACGGCGAGCGCGTTCTCGCGCTCATCGACGAGGTGACCGAGGCCGATGAGTCGGAGGAGCCGGCCGGCGTCGCGGCGGACGATCTCGGGGAAGTCGAAGTTGCCGCCCGATTCGGCCGGGCGCATGCGGCATTCGGTCTGGTGCGCGTGCTGGCTGCGGTCATCGCCTGCGCGGCGGGGCGCCGTCCGGGCGGCGCAGCGTGGCCGGGCGATCGCCGGGTACGACTCGAGATCACCGCGCTCGGCGGGCAGCTTGTCCGCGTCGGCGTGCGCGCCGCGCAAACGGCTGAGGTCGCGCTACCGGGCGCGGCGCAGAGCACGGAAACTGCGGCGAGCTACCCGGCGCACCTGTTGGAGCCGGTGCTGCCGCCGCTGCCCGTGGCGCCATTCGCGCTGCCGCTGGCACCCGTCCGGGAACCGGTGACCGCGTTCGAGGCCTGGCGATCGTCCGGCGACCGGCCGGCTGGCGCGACGCAGCCACCGGCGCCGCGGCGCTCTGCCGCGGATGGCCGCGATGCCGCGGCTCCGGTCGCGTCGGCCGCGGCCTCGCCGGCGCCGTCCGCAAGCGGTGACGCCGCCGGCCGCGCGCCGGAGGCGCGGGCGCAGATCGCGGCTCAGGTCGCGCAGGCCGCGCGCGTGCACCGCGCGGTCCTCGACACGCAGGCGGCCGCGCACCAGCAATTCCTGGCGTTTCGCGAGCGCGCCGCCGCGACGCTCCTCGCCGCTGCAAGCACCGGCATGAGCGACCACCCCAGCGGCGGGGTGGCAGGCAGGACCCCGCAGCCTGAACGGTCAACGGGCGGCATTCTGTTCGGCAGAAGTGCGCTGCAGATTCACGCCAGCGGCCGGATCTCCCAAGTCTTCGGTCCGGCCTTCGCCGACCAGGACAACCTGCGCCGGCGTGTCCGCATGCCCGAACCGCCGCTGCTGCTCGCCGACCGCGTCGTGCGCCTGGAGGCCGAACCCCTCTCGCTGGGCAACGGCACCGTCGTCACCGAGACCGACATCGCCGCCGCGGCCTGGTACCTGCACCAGGGCCGGATGCCCGCGGGGATCATGGTCGAAGCCGGCCAGGCCGACCTGCTGCTCGTCTCCTGGCTCGGCGTCGATGCCCTCAATCGCGGGGAGCGCGTCTATCGGCTGCTTGGCTGCGAGCTGATGTACCACGGCGGCCTCCCTGTCGTCGGCGAGACCCTGCGCTACGTGATCGGCGTCGATGGCCACGCCCAGCAGGGGGCGGTCCGCCTCTTCTTCTTCCACTCCAGCTGCACCGTCGCGGGAACTCCGCGCCTCACCGTGCGGGACGGGCAGGCCGGTTTCTTCACCGAGGAAGAGCTTGCGGCCTCGGCTGGAGTGCTCTGGAATCCGCTGACCGCGGAGCGGCGCGAGGACGCGCGGGTCGACCCGCCGCCTGTGTCCGCCGGCCGGACGCGGCTCTCCCGGGAGCAGCTCGAAGCTTTCGCCGCGGGGCGCGCCGACGAGTGTTTCGGCCCCGGCTTCGCGGCGGCGGCGGCGCACACCCGGACTCCGGGAATTCCGGGCGGCCCGATGCTCCTGCTCGAAGAGGTGACGCGGATCGACGTCGCGGGCGGGCCCTGGGGACGCGGGTATCTGCGCGCCGTGGATCGCATCGCACCGGCGGACTGGTTTTTCGCGGGGCACTTCACGAACGACCCCTGCATGCCGGGCACGCTGATGTTCGAAGCGGGCCTGCAGGCCATGGCGGTTTACCTGGCCGCGCTGGGGTTCACGCTGGAGCGGGACGGCTGGCGCTTCGAGCCGGTGCCGGAGGAGCCGTACCGGATCCGCTGTCGCGGCCAGGTTACCCCGGCGTCGCGCGAACTGGTGTATGAGGTTTTCGTCGAGGAGTTGACCGCCGGTCCGGAGCCGACGCTCTTCGCGGACATCCTGTGCACGGTGGACGGGCTCAAGGCCTTCCACTGCCGCCGGATGGGGCTGCGCCTCGTCCCCGGGTGGCCGCTCGACTCGCAGCGCGAACTGCTGGCGGGCCTGGTCGACGCGGGGGTCGCCGCGTCCGAGGGCGCGCTGCGCTTCGACGGGCGCTCGCTGCTCGCCTGCGCCTGGGGACGGCCGTCGGCGGCCTTCGGCCCCGCCTACGCCGCTTTCGACGGCGTGCGCCGGCTGGCGCGCCTCCCCGGTCCGCCTTACCAGTTCATGTCGCGCGTCACGCACCTCGAGGGCGCCATGGGGGGCATGGGCGAGGGCAGCGCGGTGGAGGTCGAATACGACATCCCCGCGGACGCCTGGTATTTCGCGGCCAACGGCGCGCGCAGCATGCCGTTCGCCGTGCTGCTCGAGGCCGCGCTGCAGCCCTGCGGCTGGCTGGCGACCTGGGCCGGCAGCCCGCTGACGTCGGAGCGGGACCTGAGTTTCCGCAATCTCGACGGCGACGGCCGCCTTCTCGCCGAGGTTCTGCCCGGCGACGGCACGCTGCGCACCCGCGCGGTGCTGACGCGGATCTCGCGGTCGGCGGGCATGCTGATCGAGAGCTTCCACGTCGAGTGCAGCATCGGCGAGCGGAGGGTGTACGAACTCGAGACGGTCTTCGGCTACTTTCCCGCGGAGGCCCTGGCGCGGCAGGTCGGCATCCCGGCCGCCGCAGGCGAACGCGAAGCGCTGGAGGAGCAGCGCCCGACGTCGATCGATCCTCTCGCCGGGCGTCGCGAAGGGGCCGGGGAGGGACCGCGAATGGCCGACGCGCCGCTGCTGATGCTCGACCGCGTGACCGGCGTCTGGCCCACCGGCAGCCCGGCGGGGCTGGGACGCTATCGCGCCGAGAGCGCGGTCGACCCCGCGTCCTGGTTCTTCAAGGCGCACTTCTTCCAGGACCCGGTGCAGCCCGGCTCGCTCGGTCTGGAGGCGATGCTCCAACTGCTGCAGTTCGCGATGCTCGACGCGGGGCTGGCTGAATGCCCGGGCGGCGCGGTGCGGTTCGAACCGCTGGCCCTCGGCGAGCGGCACTCCTGGAAGTACCGGGGACAGGTGCTGCCGCGCAATCGGCGCGTGATCACGCTGCTCGATCTGACGCGCACCGGAAGCGACGAACGCGGCCCGATCGCGGTGGCGGACGCATCGCTCTGGGTGGACGGCACGAAGATCTACGAGGCCCGCGGCCTCTCGATGCGGATCGTTCGCGACGCTCTGTCGGCGCTCGAAGAGCCTGCCGCGGGCGTGTCAGCGGGGGACGAGGAGTTGCTCGACCCCGCCGTCGACGCCTGGCTCCACGACCACCGGCCGACCTGGACGGTGCCGGCCCTGCCGCTGATGTCGATGGTCGATCGCCTGGCGCGGGCTGCCGCGTCCCGGGCGCCCGGGATGCGCGTCGTGGCGGTGGAGGACGCCCGCGCGCTGCGTTGGGTCCCCGTCACCGGTCCGCTGCGCCTGAAGTCGGAGGTCGTCCCGCAGGGGGCTGGTGTCTTCGACGTGACGCTGCTCGCCTGGCGCGAAACCGCGAACGACGCGCTCTCCCGTTTCGAGCCCGTCGCCACGGGTCAGGTATTTCTGGCTCCGAAATACGGAACTTCCGCTGTTGATCCAGACTGCAATATCGTCCCGCCAACTGCCTCGGAGGACGATCGGGGCGAAGGGGTGGCGCGGAGGGGAGGTCTCCAGCGGGGGAGCGAAGCGAGGCCGATGGAGGTCCGCAGCGACCACCCCAGCGGCGGGGTGGCAGGCAGGACCCCGCAGCCTGGACGGGAGCGGCAGGACGCGCCGGGAACGGAATGCACGCCTGATGCGGCCTGGGATCCGCCCGCGAACGCCTCCCCGGCGCCGGACCCTTACGCGTCCGGCACCCTCTTTCACGGGTCCTCCTTCCAGTTGCTGCGGGACCTGCTGCTCGCCCCCGGCGCCTCCTCGTCGCTGCTGGACGCCGCGGCGGGCGGCGCGCGGCGCGGACTGCTGCACGAGGCGCTCCTGGACGCGCTGACCCACGGCATCCCCCATGATCGCCTTTGCGACTGGAGCCCCGAGATTCCCGCCGACCGCGTCGCCTATCCGCACCGCATCGTCTCGCTCCGGTTGTTCGCGCCGCTTCCCGATGCCGGCGAGGTGCGCTGCGAGACCCGTTTCGCCGGCTTCGACGGCGAGGCCCGATTTCCCCGCTTTCTGATCCAGGCGATCGCCGGCGGCCGGGTGCTTGCGTGTCTCGAGCTGGTCGAAGTCCTGTTCCCCAAGGGTGCGCTCGGTTCGGCGCCGCCGGGCGCGCGGCGCGCGTTCCTGCGCGACCGATGCTACGTTCCCGGCCTGCGGCTCTCGCGCGAGGAGGCCGGCAAGACGCGCCTCGCCGCCGCCGACGTCCGCGCCAGCGACTGGCTTCCGGGCACGCTCGCAGACGCCTATGCGGCCGGCGACGACCTGCTCGGCCGGATCGCCGTGAAAGAGCACGTCGGGGCACGGGCCGCGGTGCACCCGTCGATCGTGACGGTGGACCTGCGCGCCGATTGTGCGGGCGCGCCGGAACATGAAGTCGCCGCCGGTCGGCAGATCGCGCGCTGCCCGTCCGAGCCGCTGGCCGTCTGGCCGCTTTCCGTCGAGCGCACGGCCAGCGCGATTGCCGTGAGCGACGCCGGTCCGGCGATCCTCGATTTCGCGCCGGTGCGCGACTGGTGGGACGGGTACTACCGGATCGGGCGCTGGCCCGTGGAGGATATCTATTTCGGTCTCGCCGGGCGTTTCGTGCGCCGTGTGCGCCTCGAGGATCCCACGGGTTTCGCCGCGCTGCGCGGCCGGGGCGTGCTCTATCTGGCCAACCATCAGGTCGGCATCGAATCGATCCTCTTCTCGCTGATCGCCTCGGCACTCTCGGGTGTTCTGACCGTGACCCTGGCCAAGATCGAGCACCGCACGACCTGGCTCGGGAACCTCATCCGGCACGCCTTCGCCTGGCCCGGCGCGCACGACCCGGGAGTGATCACGTATTTCGACCGCAGCAACCGCGAGGAGCTGCCGCGGATCATCGGCGTGCTGGCGCGCGAGATCGCCGGCGGCGGCAAGTCCGTGATGGTCCACGTCGAGGGGACGCGCGCGCTCACCTGCCGCGCCCCGGTGCAGAAGATGAGCGGGGCCTTTCTCGACATGGCCATCGCCACCGGTGCGCCGGTGATCCCGGTCCGCTTCGCGGGCGGGCTGCCGGTCGATCCGCTGGCGGCCAAGCTCGAGTACCCGGCCGGCATGGGCGGCCAGCAGATCACGTTCGGCACGGCGATCCTGCCGGTGGAACTGGCGGCGCTGCCGTACAAGGAGCGCAAGGAGCGGGTGATCGCCGCAATCAACGGGCTCGGCCGCGCGGCCGCCGAGGAGGCGCCGCTTGCCCCCGACCCCGGGTTCGAGGCGGTTGTCCGGGAGTGGACCGCACACACGGGGGCGAGCCCCGAGCACGCCGCCCTCTTCGAGACCCTGCGTCGCCTTGCCTCCCCGGGCGAGGAGATCTCTTCGCTGCTCGCCGGGGCCCGGGCGGGGTGCCTCGTGGTTCGCGACGACGAGCGGGGCCGCTGGCTCGCCGAGCTGGCTCGCCGACTCTATGGCCCGCGCGGTCCCGCAGTGACGGTCGCGGGTGATGAACCATGCGGAGCCTGATCATCAGATTGCTTCGCTCCGTTCGCAATGACGGCCATTGGCCGTTTTCAGCAGCCTGTTGGTTGTCCGGAGAGGGCAGATGAGGTACATTCCGCGTCTCTCCCGCGACGACGATCGACGGCGGTCTTCGCGGGCGCTAGACGATGAAGGGGAAGGTGCTGCGTGGATTTGATGAAAGAAGTTGCCCGGCGGCGGACGTTCGCGATCATTTCCCACCCCGACGCGGGCAAGACCACGCTGACCGAGAAGCTGTTGCTCTACGGCGGGGCCGTGCACCTGGCCGGGTCGGTAACCGCCCGGAAGAACCAGCGGAACACGACCTCGGACTGGATGGAGCTCGAGCGCAAGCGCGGCATCTCAGTCAGCTCCACGGTGCTCCAGTTCGAGTACCGGAACTTCTGCATCAACCTGCTGGACACGCCCGGTCACAAGGATTTCTCGGAGGACACGTACCGTGTGCTGATGGCCGTCGACGCCGTCGTCATGGTCCTCGACGCCGCCAAAGGGATCGAGAGCCAGACGCTCAAGCTCTTCGAGATCTGCCGCAACCGGCAGATTCCCATCTTCACGTTCGTCAACAAGCTCGACCGGCCGTCGCACGAGCCGCTGGCGATCCTGGACGAGATCGAGCGGACGCTGCAGCTGCACGTCTATCCGGTGAATTGGCCGCTGGGGACCGGTCCCGACTTCCGGGGCGTGTTCGACCGCCGCCGGAAGCTGGTCTCCTTCTTCGAGCGGGTGCCCGGGGGTGCTTACCGCACCCCGGTTTCCGTGCTCGATCTTGCCGATGCCGAGGTCGCCGAACGCCTCGACGAGAGCTCGTACCGAAAAGTGCTCGAAGAGGTGTCGGTGCTGGATGGGGCGGGCGAATCCTTCGATCACGCCGCCGTTCTGCGAGGCGACATGACCGCGGTCTTCTTCGGGAGCGCGGTCAACAACTTCGGCGTGCAGCTGCTGCTCGACGGTTTTCTCGATTACGCCCCGCCGCCCGGGCCGCGAAAGCTGTTGGAAGGCGAGATCGCCCCGGACGATCCGCGCTTCTCGGGGTTCGTCTTCAAGATCCAGTCGAACATGGACCCGCGGCACCGGGATCAGATCGCCTTCATGCGCGTCTGTTCCGGCCGCTTCGAGCGCGACATGAAGGTCTTTCACCCGCGCACCGGGACGAGCGTCCGTCTCTCGAGCTCCCACAAGCTCTTCGGGCAGGAGCGCGAGATCGTCAACGAGGCGTACGCCGGGGATGTCGTCGGGCTCGTCGGTCACTCGGAGTTCGGCATCGGCGACACCCTGACCGAAGACTTGTCGGTCATCCACCAGAGCATCCCGCGCTTCATGCCGGAGCACTTCGCGTATCTGCATTGCCCCAATGCGGCGAAGTCGAAGCGCTTTCGGGCGGGCCTGGAGCATCTGCTCCAGGAGGGGGTGGTGCAGACTTTCGCGCTGAAAGACGCCGCGCAGCGCCTGCCGCTGCTCGGCGCGGTCGGCCCGCTGCAGTTCGAAGTGCTGCAGCACCGGCTGCTTGCGGAGTACGGGGCGGACTCGCGACTGGAACTCATGTCCTGGAAGACCGTCCGCTGGGTCGCGCCTCAGAGCGCGGCCACCGTCGTCGAGAAACCGCTGATGGGCGGCTGCCAGCTCGCGCACGACGTGCACGGGAACCTGGTCATCCTCTTCGCCGGCGAATGGGAGTGCCGCTATTTCAGCGAGCGGAACCCCGACATCGCGCTCGCCAGGATGGCTCCCTAGCGGCCGCTTCCTTCCCGCTGGAGCCTGTAATCCTTCAGTGAACAGTGGCCCGATCAGTACCGTTCGCCCTGAGCCCGTCGAAGGGCGCCAGCATGAAGACTCTTTGCCGTTCGTGGTTCGACCGTTCGTCAAGCTTACGGCTCACCACGAACGGGTAAAGTTACCGCACTTCACTGAAGGGTTTCTTGGAGCTTTTCAGTTTGAGCATTGACAGCAGGATTTGGCGGGAGGATGATTTCCCCGGTCGCAATCGATTCTCCAGGGCCGGCAGAACCGACGGGTCGCGCGGCGGCCTGCCGCGATTCCCGGGTGCTTGTGAACCGTTCAGCGCTGTTTCCGGCGATGTCAGGATGGCCTGAAACCGACGAGGGAGGGCAGGCAAGATGGCAGTCAGGTGGCTGGTGCGAATCCTCTGCAGTGCGTGTCTGCTGCTCGCCTGGTCGACGACAGCGGCGGCGGAGAGCGATTGGGACTACTGGCAGAAGCGCAGGCACATGGTCTACCTGACGGGGGGGTTCGGCTCGACGAATGTGCTCACGGCGGATCAGGGGCGGGAGGTGGAAGGAATCGCGTTTCAGTTCACGACCAAGGACACCGGTCTCGGGGGCGCGGGGATGGCCGGCTACTGGATCACCGACAACGTCGGCCTCGAAGCGGGCTACTGGGACTTCGGCGCTGTACACGTGCCCTTCGACTTCCAGGATCCGCACGACAACACCTCCGGCACCGGGGAATCCAGGATGCATTTCACCGGGTGGAGCTTCTCGCTGATGTTCGGCTACGACGTCGGCCCCGTGCAGGTGTTTGGCCGCCTCGGCGCCAACTTGTGGAAGCAGAAGATGGGCACCCGCTTCGATATCCCCGATGAGCCGGCGGTCCGCCGGGAGTTGTCGGACTCCGGCATGGACCTGACCTATGGCGCTGGGGTGAGCTGGCGCTTCCACCGGACCTGGAGCCTCCAGGCGCAGTACGAGCGGACGCACTTCGATCAGGACAAAATTGACATGCTCATGCTCAGCGTCTCGTACGACTTTCTGGGCCTGATACTCCGGTGACGCCGGGATCGTGAGCGGATGCGGGAGGCGGGGTCGACCTCGACGGCCGCATCCGTTCAGACCACGGATCGTGCTGCCGACGCCCGGCAGCTCGGCGGTGGGTGCACGACAGGATTGTTGAGTGAGCACCATCGGGGGCCGCATTGATCACGCGGCGCATTTTGAGCGTCGCTCCCAGAAATCTTCGAACCGCCCGCTGAGTCGGGAGCAGCGCAAAGCAATAATGGCGTCAGCCCCTC